>CAZJGM010000099.1:0-5501 GCA_964545675.1 uncultured Lachnospiraceae bacterium
CTGGGTCTAAGACCTTAAGTTCTTCAGGGCTACTTATTTTTAAATAATTTTCTTCCTCTTGTTCCGTAGCTATGTAGTACTCCATTTTATGTACTAAAGATGAGTTACGATTATTTAACATCCATAATCTTCCTAGAGAGTTTTCTAATAGGTATTGGACTATCCAATGGGGAGTAAAGAATTGGGTAGCTGCTGGTATATCCTCTGGATGTGCTTTTTTATTTTTTATGTGAGCCAAGCAAAGAAACTATAGAAAAATTGGCTCAAGAATATGATTTTCACGAAATGATCGTTGAAGATATTTTGAGTATTAATGCACAATCCAAAATTGATACAAGCAGTAAACACTTCTTTATGGCACTAACATTCACAAAATATATCGTAGAAAAAGAAAGATATACATTTAATGAAATGAATGTTATTATAGGAGACAATCTCATTGTAACAACAACAGGAATAGAATCTGAAAAAATGAATAATATATTTGAAAAAAGATCTAACGAAACAGAAAACAAAAATCACTCATATAAATCAACTCCCTATTATATTTTATATAGAATTATTGATGACCTTAAGCACGATGGAATCTTAGTGTGGGACAAAAAAAGAATCCTGATTAAGAGGGATTTAAATGAAATATTTTAATCGATAAAGAAAATTTAAATTAGACGAAAGGAAAAGATGAGCTTTAAAGATTGAGAATAAAGACTTAATAAAAGATTAAGTAATTTTTATAAAAATGATTATGGTATAATTTTTTACTAAAGGAATATTTCGCGATAAACAAAGAGAGGGAGATGTGGAGGTAGCTAATTTAAAATGATCAAGCTTAGCAGGGATTTTTATAGTAGGGATACCCTAACGGTTGCAAAAGAATTGCTTGGCAAAGTATTGGTTCATCATACAGAAGGACACCGATTAAAAGGGAAAATTGTCGAGACCGAGGCTTATTTAGGCTTAGCCGACAGAGCGGCCCATTCCTATGGTGGAAAGATAAGTAAAAGAGTAGAAACCATGTATGGCAGGCCGGGGACAGCCTATGTTTATTTTATCTGGGGAATGTATCATTGCTTGAATACTATAACGGTAAAAGAAGGTGTGCCTGAAGGTGTTTTGATCCGGGGGATAGAGCCGGTTGAAAATAAGGAGCAAATGATCTTATATCGTTTTAATAAAAAACCTAAGGAATTGACCAAGTATCAAGAAAAGAATATCAGCAATGGCCCCGGGAAATTAACCATGGCCTTAAATATTGATAGAAGACTTAATAATGAAGATTTATGTGGAGATAAACTCTATCTTGAAACCGGACAGGAAGATAAATTTAATATTATTAAAGCAAAGCGAATTGGAATAGACTATGCAAAAGAAGCGATCCATTATCCATATCGATTCTATATCGCCAATAACCCTTATGTATCGAAATTGTAATAGTAAATTATATTGATGATTTTATTGCTAGGACAGGTAAGAATTTAAAGTACTAGAATGGTATTTTTACAGAAACGATTCTTAAAAAGCAATCATCAAAATATTAGAAATTTTAGACTGGCTACTGATTGCATTAAGGAAAACTTAAAATTAATTGAAGGGTTAAAAGAGATGGAAAATATAATCGTTAATGATATTGAAATTGAAGTGATTAGAAAAAAAATTAAGAACATTCATCTTACGGTTCATCCACCAGAAGGTCAGGTGCGTCTTTCGGTTCCTAAATGGATGGATGACAAGGCAATCAGGGATTTTATAGTCTCAAAAATCGCTTGGATTAAAAAACATCAAAATCGCATGGCTTTACAGGATAAAGTGATGATTCAGAATTTCCTATCCGGCGAAAGTCATTTATTTTTAGGTGATACCTATTTGCTAAATGTGATTGAAACAAATGAAAAGCAAAGAGTAGAATTAAGAGATGCGAAATTTATGGATCTTTATGTCAAACCAGGACAAACTAGTGCTGGTCGTGAAAAAGTTCTAATTGAATGGTACCGCAAAGAATTAAAGAAACGAATCCCTGTGACGATCGAGAAATGGGAAAAAATAATTGGAGTCAACGTTAACGAGTGGGCCGTAAAGCGGATGAAAACCAAATGGGGAAGTTGTAATATTGCGGCAAAACGAATTTGGATCAACCTTGAACTGGCAAAGAAAAAACCCCAATACCTCGATTATATCATCGTTCACGAGCTACTACATCTGCTGGAACGCTACCATAATGAGCATTTTAAAATTTTGATGAAACAGTTTTTACCCGATTGGAAGAATATTCAAAGTGAATTGAATAATTCAGCAAGCGAAAGAACTTAAAAGGTCATTAACCCTTCTTAGATAAGTTTTTTACTTGACTTTCCTTAAATAAAGATAAATTTTATTTTCACCTGACACAAAACTGCCATATCCCTTTGCTAAGATTAATAAAAAGTGGAGGAATTGATATGACACTTATTATTAATGTACTAAGCGCATGGCTAGCTCTTATTCTGGCGACACTTCTAGCGATTATCTATTTATTGCGGGTATTAAACAAAGGGAAAACAAAAAACAAGTTAATTGCAACAATTAATAAAAAACTTAGAAACAGTCATAAAGTAATGGGGATGGCCTTTGTAATCATCGCCTGTATTCATGGATTTTTTTCAAGTGGGGCTGTTTTATCCTTTAATTTTGGGACACTTTGTATGATAATAGGGATTGTCTTGGGATTAACTTATTATTTAAGAAAGCTTTTTCCCAAAAAATTGAAGTGGATCAAGCCCCATCGTGGCTTAACGATTGTGTTGATTGTGTTTTTGGGATTACATCTTTGGGAAATCGGTGGCATTATGGGTCCGGAAAATTTTTTCATTGGGGCGAAGCATGAACTGGAAACCTCGGTTGCGAAACTCTATGGAAGTTCAACCGTCTCGGCATCAGATCAACTGTCCAATAATAAAGAGATAGAAGATGCAAGTCTTCCTTTAAGCCTTGATGATGCGAATCCTAATGAGGAAAGCCTACAAAAAGCAAATCTATTCTTGGGAGATGTCGATTTAAAAGACGGAACCTATACGGGTGTAGCCGAAGGTTATGGACCTGACCTTACGGTCAATGTGACGGTTGTAGAGAATGTGCTTACCAGTGTTGAGCTTGTCTCTCACCATGAAAACAATGAAAAATATTATGGCAAAGCTATCGATGCGATACCGGCGGAAATATTAGCAGAACAAACACCCCTAGTCGATACGGTTTCTGGAGCAACCCTTACATCTAATGGCATTATAAAAGCAGTTATCAATGGATTAGAAGCTGCCGTAATTTCAGGAACTTTGCCAAGCATATAACAGAGTTACCATAGAATACGATAAAAATAAGATGATCTGAGCTAAGATAAATGAAAATACTAGTTACTGGTGCATCGGGAAATGTAGGCAATTATCTGGTAAAGGCATTGTTAAAAATGGATGAAACAATTGTGGCTGCCGGAACAAATATTAAGCGATTGGAGAAAACATTTGATCATAGGGTTGAATGTGTTGAGTTTGATTTTACAAAAACGAAAACTTTTGACGGGGCTCTTAAGGGGGTTGATTGAATATTTTTAATGCGACCACCCCATTTAGGAAAGCCTGAAGATTTGTACCTTTATTGATGCAGCTAAACAGTATCCAATTCAGCTAATTTCTTTTTTATCGCTAATGGGAATTGAGAAAAATACTATTCCACCGCACCATAAAATTGAAAAATATATTGAGGGTTCAAAAATTCCTTTTACCCACATTAGGCCGAGTTTTTTTATGCAAAATTTATCTTATATTCATTCGGAGGAAATAAAAAATAAAAATAAGATATTTGTTCCGGCTGGAAATAGTAAAACGAGTTTTATTGATGCTGAGGATATTGGTCTTGCGATTGCAACCGTCTTACACACACCCCAAAAGCATAAAAATTTAGCCTATACCATCACTGGGCCAGAAGCCCTAAACTACTTTCAGGTAGCAGAAATTTTAAGCAGGCTTACCGGTCGAAATATTCGCTATGCCAAACCGGGATTTTTAAAATATCGAAATTATTATATCCATAAACGAGGCTTAGATAAAGATTATGTCAATGTAACCGTGGCACTTTATTTTATGACTAGAATGGGGACTGCTAAAAAAGTGACCAATACTTTTTATCAGCTTACAGGCAAACAGCCTAAAAATTTTGAAGACTTTGTAAAAGATAATTTGGAAGCTTTATAAAATTATTGATTTACGATTTTTTCTAAATTAAACACTTGCAGATAAATATTTCTAACAATTACTTATTGAGATTATGCTCATCTCCTACTATAATAAGATGATAGACGTTAGAAGAATTTATAGGAGTAAGCGGTGAAAAAAACAAAATTCAAGTCGTTAATCTACTTAATTCCAATGATTCTGGTATTTATAGGAATTTCTTATATTTATTATGGGCATTTAGAAAATACAATTGATATTATTGAAGCCCAATATAAAGGAACAATTGTGTTAATTGAAAAAAGTATTTATAATGAAATAAAATATACGGATATCGTTAGCAAGGTAGCTGAAAAAGATATCCAAAGAAATATGGAAAATTATTTCAAAACAATGATCGATAAATACGAAGAAAATCCAAATGTCCTTGATTGGGATCTTAATGCCATGAAAAGTCAATTTGAAAATATGGATATTTATATTATTAATCGTCAATTAGAGGTTGTTGCCTCGACTCTTAAAGATGAAGTTGGATTAGATTTTAAGAACTATTCTGAATTTTCGAACTTGCTACGGGAACGATTGGAAGGTGATACTTTTGAATCAGACCCGATTAATTTTTCAATAATGAGAGGGGAATTAAAAAAATATAGTTATTTGCCGACACCGGATAACGCCTATTTATTAGAATTAAGTGCAAATATTAAAGATGTGTATCCAGAACTAAGAAATTTAAACATTGTCTATCTTTCAAAAGACATAAAAGAAGAGTATCCTTTTGTAGAAGATATTAAAGTTTATAAATTTAATAAGAATACAGAGTATTCTCATGAACTAGATCAAGGTATTAAGGATCGGGAAAATGATAACAGTCAAGACAGTGATCAGGATGAAATTATAAAAAAAGCTTTAGAAGATAACCAAGTTCAAGATAAATTCTTCAGCAATGGAGGAAATTGTTATCATTACAAATATATTCCTTACACGGTATACGATAACGATAATCAATTGGTTTGGTGGAAATCCTATGTAACTGAAATTCAATATAATGAACAAGTCATGAATGTAGAGATAAAAAGACAAAAACAAATTTTTGTTCAAAATATGCTGATCATTTCCTTTTTATATTTTGCTTTTGCATTTATCTTAATTTACTTTATCAAAAGAAATCGAGAAATATCTTATGTCGATCATCTAACAAAACTTCCTAATCGCAAAAAACTTGAAGAGATAATGGAGTGTGAAATAGAAGAAGCAAATCGAAAAGAAACAAAGATTGCGGTATTCTTTTTTGACTTAAAT
>CAZJGM010000100.1:0-5460 GCA_964545675.1 uncultured Lachnospiraceae bacterium
ACAGGTGACAGTGGGGACGGGGGAAGTGACCTACTGCAAATCCCAAGGCAAAGCGAAAGATCATCCTAAAATGGTTGAAAAATAGCGATAGCGAAAGGCAAAGAGATGAGTGGTCTATGAAAAATACGAAACTAATATTAAGCTATTTTTTAGTCTTTTTGTGGATGGGGATGATCTTTTACTTATCGAATCAACCAGCTATTGAATCAAGCGGTTTAAGCACAGGGCTTGTTAAGAGGATCCTCAAAGCAACCGGGGCTTTTATGAAAAAGACTTTTGATATCCATCAATTTGATCATCTCCTGCGCAAGAATGCCCATTTTTTTGTCTACCTGGTTTTGAGTCTGTTAGTTTTATCGGCTTTAAGACGAAGCGGGCTGCGGGGCTACAAAGCCATGGTCGCGGCCTTTGTCATCTGTGTTTTATATGCGATCAGTGATGAATACCACCAAACCTTTGTGGCCGGTCGAAGTGGTGAGCTAGCAGATGTTGTCATTGATAGCCTAGGAGCCCTGCTTGGTATCTTGATCTATTATGCTATTGCGACCATCAGTGTGAAAAGCAGAAATAGGATAAAAAATCACTACTTTTCAATCTCGCTGAAGAATTTGAATTCTCCACCAGTCCTATCTCTTTGTTCTTGCTGATCAATTTCGAATCCCTTAGTGACGAGAGATTTTTTAGAGAACTACCTACCGGAATCTATTTTAAAGATGATGGATTTGAATGATTTGGAAATGCAAAGTGGCAGTCACGTTGATGAAGAACTCAAGGAAATCTTCTCAGACATCTTGTTCAGGACAAAAATCAACCAGAGAGACGGCTACCTTTATTTTTTGTTTGAGCACAAGAGTTACCCGGAGACACTTTGAATTGGGTATTGAAAAAGGTGAAAGACGTGCTTTTTTAAAAATGGTACTTAAAGCGTTGACTAAAAAATTCGGGATCATACCTGCTGAATATCGTGAGAAGATCGCTCAATTGGATGCAATCACTTTAGAAGCATTGACGGAAGAAATTGATGATTTTAAAACGATCGAAGATGTCAAGAGGTTCTTGGCTCTTTGATGGTCGATTGTTGTGAGTGTCCTGGGGAGTGTCGTTGGGACAGGAGAAGTGATCTACTGTAAAGCCCAAGGTCAAGCGAAAGATCTTCCGAATATACTTGATAATGATCCGATAATATGGTATTTTGTACTTTAAAGAAGGTGATAAAATTGAAGTATATAAGTGTTCAACAAGCAGCTAAATTATGGGATATAAGTGATCGACGAGTAAGGCTTTTATGCTCTGAAGGCAAGATTCCTGGAACAATAAAAGAAGGTCGTGCCTATAAAATTCCTGCAGATGCAATCAAACCAGTAGATGAAAGAAGGCTAAGAGGAAAAGATATACCAGCTCAATATGAAGATATATTTAAACGTATCGATGCAAAAAAAACAGAGTTAGAAAAAAGAAGACCATTAACGCAAGGTGAATTAGAAAGATTACAAGAAGAGTTTTTGCTTGAATTTACCTACAATTCAAATGCGATCGAGGGCAGTAGCTTAACACTTCAAGAAACTGCTATGGTTTTACAAGGGATAACGATTGATAAAAAACCTTTAAAAGAACATTTAGAAGCGGTAGGGCATAAAGATGCGTTTAACTATATTCAGGAATTAGTTTCTGAAAATGTCGATTTATCAGAAAAGATTATAAAGGAGGTTCACTCATTAGTATTAATCGACAGACCGCAGGATCGGGGAGTTTATCGGCGGATACCGGTTAGGATATTAGGTGCGAAAGTTGAGCCACCACAGCCATATTTAGTTGGCCCAAAAATGGATCAACTAATAAGAGGCTATACCGATAATAAATTACATGATATAGAGAAAGTAGCCCGATTCCATTTAGACTTTGAGGGCATCCATCCCTTTATTGATGGTAATGGAAGGACTGGAAGATTAGTATTAAACTTAGAATTAATGAAAAATGCTTATCCTCCGATTAGTGTTAAATTCACTGATCGAAAAAACTATTATGAATGTTTTCACGAGTATACAGAAAAAGATGATCCAAATAAAATGATTTTAATGGTATCTGAATATATAGAGGAAGAACTAGACAGATATCTTTTGATCTTAGAATGATATATCAGGGGGACCGAGGAGAACACTCCAAGTGTGGCCAGAGATGTGATTATTGAAATAGCGAGACTGTCTATTTTTATTCGTCGATTTTTAAACTTCCACCCACCAATCTCATCCACTATTTGAGGGCCATAGTTTTTAGTCTGTCATGCTAGCTAAGTCCTAGCAAAATTATTAGTTGATATTATAGTATCTAATGGGTATAATATGATTAGAACGTTACTATAAAATAAGGGGTTGATATCATGCAAATTAAACCATCCGCAAGAATTCGGCAAAACTATAATGAAATCGCAGCTTTATGCAAATCAACTGGTGAACCTGTGTATCTCACTAAAAACGGCGAGGGTGATTTAGTGGTTATGGATATAGAAGCGTTTAAACGCCGTGAAAAAATGTTGCAGCTGAGAGAAGAATTGTTAGCCATTGAGGAAGACCGTCTGGCTGGTCGTAGCGGGACCAGACCAGATGAACTGGATCGATACCTAGAAAGCATCATTAATGAGGTAGAAAATGGAAAAGAAAGCTCAATATAAGGTTATTGTTTCAGATCGGGCCCGTCAGATGTTGGCGGGCCATGTTCAGTTTCTGGCACAGAAAAGTCCCGTCGCTGCTCGTAAAGTAAAAAATGAATTGATGGATGCCATTCGCTCTCTCAATCAAATGGCAGAACGTTTTCCATTTTGGGAAGCTGAATTTATTCCACCGAATAAGTATCATAAAATGGTTGTTGGAAAATGGTATTTGATTTTTTATCAGATTAAAGATCAGATGGTATACGTTGATTATATTGTCGATTGTAGGCAGGATTATGGCTGGCTGGTGCGGTAAGTGAGTGATGTCCCCATGTCCTCCCAAATTCCCACCCACCAATTTCCTTGAAAAAATTTTTAATAATAAAGACAGAAAGACACCCTAATTTGATTTAATGAGGGTGTCTGCTTTATGACTAATGGATTGTGCTTTTAATTTATTTTGGGTAATTTTTAGGGGCCGGTGCCTTGAGGACAATCAGCTCTAAGGTTTCCTCATGCAAGTTTCGGACGTTCATTTTCGTATTATAGGGAATTTCGAGGACATGACCTTTTTCGTAGTCATGGTTGTCCTGGTCGTCTAATTGGATGGACAATCGTCCTCTGACAACAGTCATATAGACATTGGAATTAGAGAAATGCTCGGGCAAGCCCTCCTCCTTGTTAAAAACCATATGGATATAATTGATATTGTCATCCATAATTAACTTCTCCACTGCGCGGTCGTTGCTGGTACTGTACTGATAAACTTTTTCGATCATTGTGTTCGCCTCCTAAGCTTATATTAATCTTTTTTCGCCGTCTAAATTACGATAGGGTTTGATATCGTGACTGATTTCCAATGTTCCTAAGTAGTCACCTTCTTGATTTCGAACGGCCTTGTAACTGATATAGACAAGCATGCCCTTCATGTCGATCCAGAAGCTTTCGGACTCTTTTTTGCCGGACTTTAAATCCGAGAGAATCTCTTCAACCATATTAACCGACCGGGGTGGGTGGCAGTTGTGAACGAGTCGGCCCAGGGCTGATTTGGAGCGGACAAAAATTCGGCCATCAGCTTGGTTAAAGTATCTAAATTTATCATCCTTATCGATAAAGGTGACATCGACCGGGAGGGCATCGAGAATGCCCATTAGTTGCTCGACATTTAAGACGCCGGTTTCAAAATGGATTTTTTCATCCTTTATTCTTAAGTCTTTTTTATCTTTTTTGCCGGTTCCGCCGGCTTTAGGGACCCATTTTTCTTTGGGGTGGACCAAGCAATAGCCGATTTCTTCAGAATCATAGGCGACTTCTAGCCATTCGTCCTCGGTAATTAAATCCGTGATCAAGGGGAGCATTATTTTTTCTTCTTTTAAAATCATATCCTCCATCCGCTTGCCTAAAGCTTCAAATGTCCGGCTGAGGCCCTGGGCCTTTTTAGCCTGAACATCCTGGTGGAATGCTTTTAAATCGTCTCTAATTTCATCATCGACCCCCCACATGACTTGGGGTGGCGAGGTGATGTCGGCTTTCTCCATCAGGGGAAAGATTGCCTTTTCTTTGCGATCATAGTGCTTGTCGATGTCGAACAATTCTTGACTCTTGGTCAAAAGGGCGATTCGGACCCCTTCGTCTTGGTCTTTTTCATAATTTTTGACAAGGACGGACATTTCCTCTAGATGCTTTTCAATCGCTCGGTTTTCATTTAAGAGGACCTTGATGGGATGGCCTTCTTTTTCATGGTCGGGGACGACTTTGTGGATGTCTTCAATTGATAGATTAAAGACATCGGCGTGAATGTCACACAGTTTTTGGATTTCTTCAACCGCCATGCCGTCTTTAACCAATTGCTGTTCCATTTCGACAATTTCCGCCGAGGTCACCGATTCAAATTTATCGGTGAATTCTTTTTTGACGACTTCCTTATCGACACCGTCATGAAGTTTTTTTATGATTCGGCCTAACTCTTTTACTTTAGCCATTTTTTCTACCTCCATATTGTTATTCCTGTTTAAGCAAAAATTTTCCTTGCTTTTACCTTCTAAGCTTATTATAGTATAAACAACTCAAAGAATACGTTGTTAAAACAACCAAAAGGAGGATTTATGGATTATTTAGCATTATCGCAGACCGCCTTATTTGAAGGAATCGCCACACAAAAGATTGAACACGTTTTAAAGTGCCTGGGGTCTCGGGTTAAAACCTATCAAAAGGGCGCAAGTATCTTTTCCATTGGCGACCAAACACAGGAAATTGGCCTGGTCCTCTCGGGGACTGTTCTGATTGAAAACAATGATTTATGGGGCAATCGAACGATTTTGGCAGCCATTGGCAAAGATCATATTTTTGCCGAATCCTACGCCTATGTCAAGGAAAAGCTAAAGGTTTCGGTGACGGCGGCCGAGGCGACGGAAGTCTTGTTTTTAAATGCCCAGTCGATCATCACCATGTGTGCCAAGGCCTGTCATTTCCATACCCGCTTGATTCAAAATCTCTTAGCGATTTCCTCAAGCAACAACATCCGCCTGAGCGAACGGATTTTAAATACCAGTGCAAAAACAATCCGGGGCCGACTCATTAGCTACCTTTCTCAAGAAGCCCATAAAAACAGGTCCAATGAATTTGCCATTCCTTTAAACCGTCAGGAGCTGGCCGACTACCTCAATGTCGACCGGTCGGCCCTTTCCAATGAATTGGGTAAAATGCGGGATGAAAAAATAGTGTCTTTTCATAAAAATAAATTTCACTTGTTGACCATGGCCCCGCCCCAATAGCCTGGTCCGAAAAGCCCCTCAATCGCTATTTTCAAGTAA
>CAZJGM010000101.1:0-5439 GCA_964545675.1 uncultured Lachnospiraceae bacterium
CCAGCGGCCTTAACGACAGCTGGTGTCTCTCGCATATCACCCAGGGCCTTGCGGTGGTGGGCATCGCTATTGATGGCAAAATTAACCGGGTATTTCATGGCCTTTTTGATTTCGGCTAGGTTTAGGTGGCCATGTCTGGGGTTAATCTCTAATAAGACCTTGTGGTCGGCAGCGGCCTTGGCCACTTGGTCGATATCGATCGGAATCTTATTGCCGGGATGGGTAATTAAGCGAATCTGGTGTTTTTCCATCATTTTAACATAGGTATCGGTATTCATCTGGATGACATACTTTCGCAAAAAAGGTAAGACCCGGGCCAGGTAATTGGGAATAGCAAAGCGAAAAATATCTAGAAAGGTCGCCGGTATATAGCCGTAGTGGTAGCCGGCCGAGATCCAGTGGCAATACTCTAGCTCTTCTTCTTTCACGTCGATATCGCCATTAGCCCCAGTGATATTGGCTTCAACTGAAAGGGTGATGTCAATATCGGGGTATTTTTTATTTAAGGCATCAATCTCTTTTCGCATTTTAATAAAATTACCCTTGCGGACCCCAAAAAAGGGATGGCTGCGGCCATGATCAGAGATGGTAATGGCCTTTAAGCCAATCTTACGGCCCTGGATGACCATTTCTTCAATGGTGTTTTTCCCATGACTCCAGACGGTATGGGTGTGCATGTCGTGTCGTATTTTCATTCTTCACCAATCACAATGACCTCGGTTTTTAAGGCCACGCCAAAGTCTTTTAATACCCCCGCTTGGATACTTTTAATTAAGTTTAAAATATCAGCCGTGGTGGCTGTCCCGGTATTAATCACAAAGCCTGAATGCTTGTTAGACACTTGGGCCCCACCTAAAGAGTAGCCCTTAAAGCCAGCATCTTGGATTAATTTTCCCGCGAAATAACCCTCCGGTCGTCTAAAGGTGCTGCCAGCCGAAGGATAATCGAGGGGTTGCTTGGCCCAACGCTTGGCGTTTAAGTCGATCATTTTCTCATTAATACGATTATAATCCCCTTTTCTTAAGCTTAGGTTAACCGATAAGAGGATATATTTCTCTTCTTGGATGATGCTAGACCGGTAGGCAAAACGGCAATCATCACCCCTTAATGTGAATACATTGCCCGCTTGGTCGAGGACCTCAATTGCCTCAATCACATTTTTCATCTCCCCATCGTAGGCCCCAGCGTTCATGGTTACCCCACCCCCTAGGCTTCCGGGGATGCCGGAGGCAAATTCTAGGCCTGTAAGGCTTTCGGCTAAGGCTAAGTCGGCCAAATCTTTTAGGGAAATACCCGGCTCGGCAATCAGCTTATCCTCTGCCAGCCTTACCTTTGTCAGACCAGTGGTCTTAACAATCACCCCTCGAAAACCCTTATCTCTAACTAAGAGATTGGTCCCTTTACCGATAATATAAAAGGGCGCATCCGCAGCCTTTAAGAGCTCTAGAACAGCTAAAAATTCCTCTTGGCTTTGGGGGACAACTAATAGATCAGCCGGGCCGCCAACCTTAAAGGAAGTATGCTTGGCCATTGGCTCATTTTCTTTGATCTGGTCTGCTTTTAATAGTCTTTTTAATGTCTTTAATACGTTATCCATTTTTTCTCCATTATTTAATTTTTATTAGGCTTATCATACCATTAAAAACTTTTTTCTTCCATAAGAAATCCCTGTCCTTTTTCGCTAGCCTTAAATTCTATGGTATAATAAAAAAAATCATCGTTTGAGGAGTTTTTATGGAAAGTTTAAAAGGAACGGTTGAGCAAATCGTTTTTCGCAATAAAAGTAACGGCTATACCGTTGCCACGCTGGAAGTCGATGGCGATATGGTCACCATTGTTGGTAATTTTGATGACATCAACACCGGCGAATATTTAAAAGTCACTGGCTACTGGACCAACCACAGTACCTACGGCGAGCAATTTGCTGTAAGTACCTACGCCATGGAAATGCCCACTTCCCGTGATGGGATCACCCGCTACTTAAGCTCGGGGGTCCTACCGGGCATTGGTGAAAAAACCGCCCAAGCCATTGTTGACCGCTTTGGTGAAGAAACCCTGGATATTTTAGACAATGACCCCGATCGCCTAGGGGAAATTCGGGGGATTGGCAAAAAAACCTTAGCTGGCATTAAAGAGGTTTACTTTGAACAGCGAGAAGTTCGGCAGATTATGATTGAGATTCAGGACTATGGGATTTCCTCTAACTGGGCCATGAAACTCTATCAAACCTATAAAAGTGAGACCATTCCCCTTCTGCTTAATCGGCCTTATCAGATGATCGAGGATATTCGGGGGATCGGCTTTAAGGTCGCCGATCATATCGCCAGGCAAATTGGCTTTGAAACAAATAGCCCGGGGCGAATTTTAGCCGGTATCCATTATTCTTTAAGGGAATGTTATAACCGAGGCAATACCTATATGAGCGAAGACCAATTAATTAAAGGGTCTGCCCGCCTTTTAGGCGTTTCTGAAAGTGAAGTTGACGATATGATTGGCGAACTGATCTTCTCGGGCCAAGTCAAGCAAGAATTGGTCGATGACAAAAACGTCTATTATCCCCTCAAACTCTACGAGGCTGAGGATAATACGGCCCTATCAATGGCCCGGATTAGCCAATGCACCTACGACTTAGCAAAAGTTGATCTGGTCGCTGAAATTGATGCTTACGAACGGGAAATGAAAATCCATTTAGACAGCCACCAGCGTGAAGCCATTGAGGCTGCCGTTAACAATGGGGCCATTGTTATTACTGGCGGGCCGGGGACTGGAAAAACGACCATTATCAATGGCATTGTCCGAATTTTTTCGGCCCTGGGCTTAGAGAGTGTTTTAGCAGCCCCAACTGGCCGGGCTGCCAAACGGATGAAGGAGACGACTGGCTTTGAAGCCAAGACCATCCACCGCCTTTTGGAATACGAATACAGCATGGATGATGACTTTGCTTCTTTTCTACGGGATGAGACCAACCCCCTAGAGGTTGATGCCATCATTGTTGATGAATCCTCAATGATTGATATCCTCCTAATGGATAGCCTCTTAATGGCCATTAACCCCGGTACCCGCTTAATTTTAGTCGGTGATGCCGACCAACTCCCCTCGGTTGGGCCGGGTAATGTCCTTAAGGATATTATTGACAGCCAGGTGGTCAAGGTTTTAAGCCTTAAGCAGATTTATCGCCAATCTGAAGAAAGCCTTATTTCCATCAATGCCCACGCCATTAATGAAGGGGTCTACCCGGATATTAACAATCAGTCAGACTTTCTCTTTCTTAATAAAAACGACCCTGACAAACTCCTGCGTGATATCCTCGACCTGGTTGCCAGTAGAATTCCTAAGGCCCGGGGCTTTTCTGATATTCAGGATATTCAGGTGATCTCGCCTATGAAAAAAGGGACAGTCGGGGTGGTTAACTTAAATAAATCCCTGCAAGCCGTCTTAAACCCGCCTGACCCACAAAAAAACCAGCGTGAGTTTGGGGCCGAGATCTTTCGGGAAGGGGATAAGGTTATGCAGATTAAAAATAATTATCGCCTTAAATGGGAGGATGATTCAGAGGTTGGTGAAGGGGTCTACAATGGCGATATCGGGATTTTAAAAGCCCTTAACAGCCGAGAAAAAACCTTTACCATTGCCTTTAATGACGGCAAGGTGGTTAACTATAATTTTGATCAGATGGAGGAAATTACCCACGCCTATGCCATGACCGTCCACAAGAGCCAAGGGTCGGAATTTCCGGTGGTCATTATGCCCATTGTTGGTGGCCCACCGATCTTTCTCAACCGCAAACTCCTCTATACGGCCGTTACCAGGGCCAAGAAACTCTTAATCTTAATGGGTAATGCCGCTGTCTTTAAGCGGATGATTAAATCAGAAGCCGCCCAAGAACGGCAAACAGCCTTGCGCCAACGGATTATCGATTATTTAAACAATCCCCTATTCCCCTAGGGCAGCAAGGACAGTCACATAGACCCTGGCAGCCCCGCCTTCAAGTAAGGTATTGGCCGCCTCGGCTAAGGTTGCCCCGGTGGTTAAGACATCATCAACTAATAAAATCGTCTGGCCGTAAACGGCCCCTGGGTCGACTAGGTCAAAGGCCCCGACAATATTCTTACGGCGCATTGTTTGACTCTGGCCGACTTGGTGGGGGCTATTATGGCTACGAATCAGGCTGTCGCTAATGTGGGGCCTGGCTTTTTTTAGACCGGGATTTAACTGTTTTAAAATCCCTTGGCCTATAAAAGCACTTTGATTGTAACCCCGGACCTCTAAGCGTTTGGGGTGGATGGGGATAGGGATGATTAAATCAATCTCTTTTACCCAAGGACAGCTAGTAAAATCTAGCTGTTGGCCCAAATAGATGCCCAAATTAGGGCGATTCTTAAATTTAAGGCCAGCAATTAGTTTTTTAGTCCCTTTGTAATAGTGAAAGTGGGCATAGCCACCTGAAAAAGGGTAGTTGTCAACCAGGCAATGGCTGCATTGGTTTTTTCCATGATCCTTTAGGCCCCGGCCGCAGGTCTGACAAGTCCTGCCATTATTAAGGGGTAAGGCCGACTGGCAACTTTGGCAACAATAGTTTTGGGTCTGAAAGAGGACCTTGCCACAGATGGGACAGGTCCCGTTTTTTATAAATAAATTTTTTTGCAGAAATTCTTTTATCACTGACATAAACACTAGTATAAACACCACTTTTCGTAAATTTGCACCAACATTAAATAAATGCTCTTCCTTCTTTAAATCCTAGCACAAACACCACTTTTCGTAAATTTGTTAAAAAAAAGGCCCCAAAGGGCCATTTTTTTTATGATAATTTTGGTTTTTTTGAATAACTTGTGTGGAGCAGGCAATGGGACTTGTGGGCCCCTGGTTCCCCTAAATATTCATCATAGAGGCGAATAACAGAGGGATTTTGATGGGATTTTCTAAATTCTAAGCGGTCAGCATCTTCGCTATAAAGGGCTTTGGCTCGCTCAGCTCGGATATCAATATCCATCTTATCCTTGGCCGACACAATTGGTTGGCCACCGCCATTAACACAGCCACCAGGACAAGCCATCAACTCGATAAAGTGAACATCATCAAGCTTTCCAGCCTTTAAGTCTTCCATTACCTCACGGATATTTGCTCCTCCGTGGGCCACTAAGACACTAACATCAAGGTCGGGTGTGACATTAACCGTGGCACGTTTAATGCCATCAGTCCCACGGACCACTTGGTAATCAATTTCTTGAATGTCTTTATTATTAAGAACATCGGCAACCGTCCGAACGGCAGCTTCCATAACCCCACCAGTGGCTCCGAAAATAACGGCCGCCCCGGTTGATTCACCGTAGAAGGGATCAAAGTCTTCGTCGGCTAGGGTGTTAAACATAATTCGGGCTTCCTTGATCATCCGGGCTGCTTCTCTGGTTGTAATGGAAATATCAACATCGGCAATAC
>CAZJGM010000102.1:0-5432 GCA_964545675.1 uncultured Lachnospiraceae bacterium
GATCATTTTCCCGCGCATCATACCAAGATAGAAAGCCCTCTTCACCACTGGGCCATTCACCGCTATCATCTAAATAAATAAAGTGAGCCGGGTAAACCCGCCGTGTTTGGCCAAAAATCTTTTTTAAAGCCACTGTCCCGTTAAATTCGTGTTGATGACTGACTGCCTTATCGACTTCCACGGCACTCAGTTCTTTTTGTGCCACAGCCTCAAAATATTGGGAAAGATACCCCTTTTTTCATCCATATTCTCCAATCATCAAGCTTAATTTTCGTAGCCTACTTGCGCTGATCCCTTATCTAGCCGATGCCGATTGGCGGTTTTTTATGCTGTCAGCAAAATAATCGAATTTCAATTGAACATTGGCATTTGCTTCTTTGGGATTATCCATAAAGTCAATGATTTTCCCGGCTATATCAGTCACTAAGGGGACGACAATCGAATTCCCAAACTGCTTATAGGCTTGCGTATCCGATACCATAATTTTAAACTCTTCCGGATAGCCTTGCAACCTCGCGCATTCTCTAGGTGTTAAGCGGCGGGGATTTTCACCTTCTTGATGGATCAATATTTCCGACCCATCCTTGTAATAACGGGCACTCAAGGTCCGGGTGATACCGTCGCGTTTTGGCATGCCAAAACCAAAACCATTGCCTTTGAGTTTATGCTTTCGCGAATACTCCTGAAGATAATTCCACATTTTATCAGATAATGTGTATTTAGGATCGACCTCTTGGTCCAGAATATCATTGAGGACCGGTTTTTTTTCCGGCCTGGTCAATTGACAGTCAAAGGCGATGTCATCGCCATATCTTTGCCGGTCAAAACCAATTATATAGACCCGTTCCCGGTGCTGGGGAACAAAGCCCTGACCGTCTAAGACAAAGGGAAACACTTGGTAATCCAACTCATCGAGGGTCTTCATAATAATTTCCCAAGTCCGTCCCTTGCCATGGCTTTTCAAGTTCTTGACGTTTTCAAGTAAAAAAGCTTTTGGCCTTTTTTCATCCAAGATCCGAACCACATCAAAAAACAGCGTCCCTTGGGTCTGATCCTTAAAACCATGATCCTGTCCCATACTATTTTTTTTCGATACTCCAGCAATGGAAAAAGGCTGGCAAGGAAAACCGGCCACAAGAATATCATGATCGGGGATTTCCTTTTCATCTACCTGACGAATATCGCCTACCGGGATTTCACCAAAATTTTCGTAATAGGTTTTTTGGCAGTATTTATCCCATTCGCTAGAGAAGACACACTCACCACCATTAGACTCAAAAGCTATCCGCATACCACCAATCCCGGCAAAAAGATCGATGAATGTAAAGGCCTTTCCGCTCACACTTTTTTTGCCACTCAGCATATGCAAAACCGCTTCGCGGACAACAGCCTGAACGTTAATTGCATATTTTTTTGAGCATTCTTTTAATTGCTCATATATTTCATCTTCAAAATACAAATTTACTTGCTTTGACATTTTTTCACCTCCGGGAATGTTTTCGTGGTTATCTATTCCCATTATAGCTTTTTTGGGCTTATAATTCAAGTTTTCTTGGCCATCTTAACCTATTTTATCTGACAAAATTATCTAATAACACACTTCCTAGCTAAGCATTAGTTTCTCGACAATAGGAACATTTAGGGCCAAGCTTATCTGACCCTAAATCTTCTTATTTGCTTACCAAACGGCAATCTTGCCAAAGATATGATTATCTGTTATGATTGCCTTAAAATAAGATGTGTTTATTTAGGGAGGGATTTTATGAAAAATTATAATACGATTGATAAAAAGACCATGGAAAAGATTAAGTACATTCTCTGTGATATTGATGATACCATCACCAGCGATGGCAAGGTAACGGCTGCTGCCTACCAGGCCCTGTGGGATTTAAAAGATGCTGGCTACGGGGTCATACCAGTAACTGGCCGACCGGCGGGATGGTGTGACTTAATCGTCCGCCAATGGCCGGTCCAGGCGATTGTTGGCGAAAATGGAGCCTTTGTTTATTATTTTGATGACAATCAACTTAAGACATTTTCACATCCATCAGTGGCCACCACCAATATTCAAGAAAAATTAGCGGCGGTCAAGAAAGAAGTCCTAAAACGAATACCCGATGCCCGAATTTCTAAGGATCAATTTTCCCGAATCTATGATTTAGCCATTGATTTTAACGAAGACCCTCCTTATTTAGGATTTGACGTGGCCGAAGAGATCAAGGATATTTGTGAGGAAATGGGTGCTGTCGCTAAGGTTAGTTCAATCCATGTCAATACTTGGTTTGGCGACTATAATAAACTGTCGATGACCGAATTATATTTTGAACAAATTTTGAAGGAAGATAATATTAAAGAAAAAGTCATGTACTTTGGCGACTCGCCCAATGATGAGCCGATGTTTGAATTTTTTCCTATCAGTTGCGGCGTTGCCAATATTCTCGACTTTCAAGACAGCCTAGACCACCTTCCTTCCTATGTCTCAACACAAAAAAGTGGGTCTGGCTTCGCTGAGGTCGCCCACTATCTGCTAAATCTTTAAAAATAAATTTAAAAAAGCCCCTGCTTAGAGTAATTGAACAGCACCCTGTCAAGTGGACAGTGGAAATAAATATAATATATTAAGCAGCATGGGACCTATATTCAAGTGGACTCATGCTGTTTAGTCTTTTTTGTAATCTGTTGCTGTTGTAAAATTTTATATAACTTTTAATATCATTTTCTAATTCTTCGTATGTGTCATATTTACCTTTTAGATAATATCTTTCTGCTTTTAATATTCCCCAGAAATTCTCCATTGGACCGTTATCAAGAAGGGCAAACGCCCCATCTAATAACCATGTTATTTTCATCTTACCCCATCCCTGCACCGCCTTCGTCATCACTTGAATTCTTTAATTAATATTTCTGTGATTTGTTTGTGTGTATATGGTGATTCTTGAATAAAGGTATGGCTATCTTCTAATATTTCATCTATGTCTGGTGACTGTTTATATTTTTTAAATTTATCTTCTCGATTGATGCCAAGGGCCTGAGCCAATAAGTTTATATAGTTTTCCACTTTGAAGGCGTAGTCTGCCTCCGCCCTTACAAAACTTTCATGACAAAAATGACAGACATCAATCAAAATATCAGCATTCGTTTCTTTAGCTTCGATCAAACGATTTGATCTCATTTTCTCAAAACTTTCCGGGAACCATGTGACTGCACCACTGCCACAACAGACTGTATTTATTCCATGGTGCTTCATTTCGATTAACTCTATATTTGGAATACTTGTCAGTATTTTTCTTACACTTAGTAAATCCAGCTCCATATAGGAGGTTTTACAAGCTTCATGCAGCGTGACGGTTTTATTTATTGTCTCAACAAAATTTAATTTATCTATATTTTCCGAAACAAATTGTGAAAACGTAATGACTTCAAATGGAAGTTCCCCCATCATACGAATGATATCAACAAAACGGCACATACAAGTCGGACACCATAAAATAACCCGTTGAGGTGAGTATGACGAAATTTTATTGACCAATTTTCTTGAGGCCTCCATTGCTTTATAAGGCTGGCCTGAAAAATTATATAAATCGCCACAACAGTAATCAAGGCCAGGAATAACAGCATAATCATCTGCTATTAAATCCAAAATATCCAAGGCATTTAGGATTTTTTCAGGTTGCTTATAAACATTACACCCTGGAAAGAAAACATATTTGGTCTTTTGCTTGTCGCTTTCAGTAAAAATTTTTTTATAATCAGCTTTCGATACTTGAATACTCGATAAAACTCTTTGAAGCAAATAGTCATCTTCCTTTTCTTCTCTATAATCTTGCCTATTATTACACTCGTTTTTCCATTTTATAATCTCATTAATAAGTAAGGGGCTAAATCCTTTCTCACATATATCAGTACAAGCAAAACATTCCATACAACTATATGCCCTCGTATAGACTGTGTCTTTCATTTCACTCGTTTTTAAAAAATTTATAAGATCCTTCTGAATTTCTCTTGGACTTAAATCAGCTATATCAGTATGTTCAATTATCGGGCATTTCGCTATACACAAGCCACATTCCGTACATTCCTCCAATAACTTACTTATAACATCCTCATAATATTGATTTATATCTAGCTTTTTTTTCATCCCAAGCTCCCTTACTAATCATCATCTTTTCTAGACATTCTTTACTTTCTAAAGACAACGGGGACGTTTCGTTTGTCATGTTTGCTGAGATCATCCATTGCCTAGCCCTTTTATAAGTTTAAAACTTAAAGTTCATGTTTTTTAGTAAACATTGATGATTTTTTGACCAAGCAAGAGTCACTTTCACTTCTCTTAAGGATCGACAGCATGTCACCCCCTGTCCCTATTGTCATATTACACTCGATTAATTCCCTCTAAATCGAAATAAACATTTCTAGTTTTAAAGGGTGATGGATTGGTATATTGTAGTTTGATTTTTTCAAAATCACTAATTCTTTTAGAATGATAGTATGGCCTATCAAAACTCAACTTTTCATCTCTAAGCCACTTAGGCACTTCTAGATCATGCAACTGTAAATAGTAATCTATCAAGCTCGATACTTTTGTTAAATATATTATTTCCTGGTCTGTACATAATTCTAAGTTAATAGGATTATGTAAACTTTCTATAAATTCAGCATCTTCATATTTTAACATTTCTAATAATTGATTTAAGCCAGTATCTTCATCTTGATAATCAAACAATGATTGCAAGTACTTATTTCCAATCATATCCTAAATCCTCCCCTAAATATTTAATAAAACTCATCTGTCTTTCTCCTAAAATAGACATTGGTATATAGGCCGATATTATTTTAAATAACGCTTCTTTTGTTTCAATATTTAAATCCCTACACAGTATATATGCATCTATAAAATCCTTTGCCGGTTCTGGTCTTGCTGCTAATACTTTCATAGCTAATAATTGTTCAGCTTTAGGCTTTAAGATCCTAAGATTTGAGTATGTTTTGTAAGTCATCTTATCTTCTTTCAAGATAGATTTTAATGGTTCTTTAATTTCCTCATTTATCCATCCTTCTGATAAGCTAAATGCAGATCTCGTTAAATTTAATATATTCTCTAGCAATTTAAAGTTAGTTTCACTAAATACACAGTCTATATCTTTCGTTGCAGGTCTATTATCATACACCATAGTCATTATAGAGCCACCATAAACTGTTATTTCAAGTTGAAGCTGATTTTCACTCAATCTTTCGTTAAGATATTCAAATATTTCTATTAACTTATCCTTATCCATCAAACCAATATCATTAAACATATCTGTAATATCCTCCCTAATTAGATAGGTTACATCTGCTTTAATTATATCATATTTATGTTCCTCTGTTCTTTATTGCACCTGTCGCTATTATGATGCGCCCCCAGTGGCTGCGACAATTAAACTCCGGTCTAT
>CAZJGM010000103.1:0-5325 GCA_964545675.1 uncultured Lachnospiraceae bacterium
GCTGTGCCCAAGAAACCCTTACGATTGGCTTCTCTGCCTCTCTTAGCGGAACAACTTCTGAACTTGGAGTCACGGGTCGAAATGGCTTAAACCTAGCTATCGAAGCCATTAATTCAACAGGTGGTGTCAATGGTCAACGCGTCAATATCATCGTTAAAGATGACAAAAACGATCCTGAAATTGCCCTAAAGGTTGATCGTGAACTTCATGAATCAGGGGTAAAGTTTATCCTAGGCCATACAACCAGTAATATGGCCAAACTCAGTCTGCCCTTTGTCAATGAGAATGATCTGCTAATGATTTCCCCATCGATGAGTTCCCAAGAACTTTCTGCCTTAGACGATCACCTTCTTCGTGTCGTTTCCTCTAATGAACTGGAAACTGAATTTATGGCAGGATTGATTCAAGACTATTTTAATTGTAAAAAAATAGCCCTTCTTTACGAAACGAAGAATGATGCCTATACGGTAAGCTTTAAAAATTACTTAACTCGCTTGCTTGAAGAAAACGGTTCGCAAATTGTTCAAGAAATTCCCTTTGAGTCGGGAAATGATCCCGCCTACTTTAAAAGTGCTGAAAAAATCATCGCCTCTGAAGCCGATAGTATCGTTATCTTATCCTCTTCCTTTGATGCGGCTCTTTTTTGCCAGCAATTTTACAAGCTTAATAACGACAGACCTATTTTTTTACCAACTTGGGCCATGAATAACGATCTTATCCTTCAAGGGGGGCCAGGCGTTGAAGGTGTCAATATTGTCAGCTTCTTTGATCCCGATTCGACCCAGCACGCTTATCTTGACTTTAAAGAAAATTATCGTCAAGCTTATCATGAGGAACCTTCTTTCTCAGCCGTCTACACCTATGAAGCAGCCATGATTCTCTTTGATGCCATTGACAAAAGCCAGACTACTAAGCCTGAAGTGGTTAAAAAAACCATACTCCAAACCAAAACCTACCAAGGTCTTCAAAATGAAATAAACTTTGATGCCTTTGGCGATGCGACCCGGGAAATATACCATTATACCGTAAAAAACGGTCAATTTGAAAAGGTAAAACAATGAAAAAAAATCGAAAGCTAAAAAATTATATTATCTGGAATAATATGCTATCAATCATTATTCCGATTCTTTTAATCGGCTTGATCACAAGCCACGTCCTTTTTGTCTTTACCAAAAAGGATATCGCACAAAAAAACACCGTCATTGCCAATACCGTTTCCCGCCGTCTCGATAGTTTTATGAATGAGTCTTTCCTCGCTCTTTATCAACTCCGCGACTTGCTTGAAACGGATGTTTTAGAGAATGATCTGCAAATTAATACTTACTTGCAAACCCTATTAGAACATAGTTCCTTAATCGAAAGCCTGCAAGTTATTGATAACAAGGGCTTGATCCAAAACCTTGCCCCTGCTAATATTAATCTGCTTTTATCCAACCAATCGGGCCAGACTTTTTTTTCAGAAGTCCAAAGTAGCAAAAGTGCTTATTCCTCTTCGACTTTTATTTCACAAGAAACGGGAGAGCCGACCCTAGCCCTAGCGGTGCCCTTTAACCAAGGTGTACTAGTCGCTTTTTTAGATCTCAGTCGCATCAATCTTCAATCACTCGGTTTAAAGAAAGCCTTTGCTTCTGAGATTAGTATTGCCATTACTGACGAAAACGGGACCCTTATCTCCCATGATGAGATTGAGAAAGTTTACCAACGCGATCAAGAAGCCAATTTTGAAGAACTTCGCCAAAGCGATAAAAACAATTCCAAAATCACCACTGCCAATTACGATGGGCAAAAGATGATTGTAAACACTAGTTCTCTTAATAATTTAAATTGGTTTGTTTTTGTTTACCAATCCTATGACTCTATTTTTGTGACCTTAGGGTCAATATTTGTGATTATTTCACTTTTAGCCATTCTTTTAGTGATTTTTTCTCGCATATTAACTCATTTTGTCTTTCGAACCATCGACAGCTCCTTTAATGATTTAAATAGTCAAAGCAAAGAAATTGCCGCTGGCGATTACCACCTGATTAGCATCCACAATAATTTTGATGAATTTCAGGTCCTTAGTGAAAATTTCAATCAAATGGTCAAAAGTATTAAAGAACGGGATGACACCTTACGAGACCTGGCCTATTATGATTTATCAACCGGTCTTCCTAATGATAGCTATCTTTCCAAGCATTTAGAAGCCTTTATTCAAGATGGCTTTGAAAAAATTGCCATCATCTGTTTTAATATCCGAAATTTTAAACGCATCAATGATACCTACGGCCCCCAATTTGGTGATGCCGTTATAAAAAAAACAGGTCAGCGGATTTTATCAACCCCCATCCAAAATGGCTTTATAGCTCGAAGTGCCAGTTCGAATTTTATCAGGGTTTTATATAGTGCCACCGATTCCAAATCGATTCTTAAGGAAATCCACCATTTTCAAGCCTTATTTAATGAACCGATCATTATTGCTAACAACAAGATCTACCTGCACTTTTATGTCGGGGTTGCCTTGTACCCAAGTGATGCAAAATCCCCTGAACAGCTTTTGCAATATGCCCATATCGCAACCGATTCTGCAAAAAAATACGGTAAAAATAAGATTGTCTTTTTTAAAAACACCATGAAAGACCATTTACTGCGTAATATGACCCTTGAGGTCTCACTTCGCAATGCCTTAGCCAATGACCAATTACACCTACATTATCAGCCTCAAATTAATGTCTGTCAGCAAGAAATTCGGGGTTTTGAAGCCTTACTGCGTTGGCAACACCCAAGTCTTGGTAATATTCCCCCTCTCGATTTTATTGATATCGCCGAATCAACCGGCCTGATTGTCCCGATCGGTGAATGGGTATTAAAAACCGCCTGTACCCGGATGGTCCGTTTTAACGAGAAAATGGGCATGCGTTCGATTATTTCTGTCAATATTTCGCCCATCCAACTTGAACATGATGGCTTTCCCCAAATGGTCAAAACTATCCTTGACCAAACTGGCTTAAGTCCCGATTTATTAGAACTGGAAATTACCGAAAATATTTTGATTGACTCCTATAAAGAATCAATTCGCCTCTTTAACCGCTTAAAAAAAATGGGCATTAAACTATCCCTCGATGATTTTGGAACTGGCTATTCCTCCCTATCTTATTTAAAGAACCTGCCCATCGATACCCTTAAAATAGACCAAGCCTTTACCCGCGATTTATTAACCAAGGTATCTCACGAAAATTTAATGAAATCGATGATTACCATGGCCCACATTCTCGACTTAAAGGTGATTGTTGAAGGGGTTGAAGAAATCGATCAATTTAGCCGTTTAAAAAACTTTTGCTGTGATTGCGTCCAAGGCTATTATTTTAGTAAGCCCATGCCAGAACATAAACTCGAAGACTATGGTAAAGGTATCGAGTAACAACAATTTTAATTAAACTAGGATTTGTCCTGTTAATCAATCCGTCTTCATGTTACAATCATCAAATAGAATTTTTTTACTAAGAAAGGAATGCTTATGCGCGAAAAATTTAAACACGAAATTGAAAGCCTCGTCGATTCTATTTCCGACAGTTATCATAAAGAGCCCTATATCGCCCCCCACGATCTGGGTTTTCTTCCCAACCGAAGTGCCATTATTGAAACCACAAAATCATTAAGGCAGCTTCTTTTTCCCAGTTATTTTGAGAAAAATAATTTTAGGAAGGAGCTTCAAGCCTACCATATCGGGGAATTATTAATCTGTATCGCTGAAAAAATGACCGCCCAAATTAGCCTAGCCCTTAAACATCAAGATGGGACCATCGAAGCCTGCAGTGAAGAAAGTTATATGGCTAGGGCCGAAGAACTTTGCTGTGCCTTTATGGGGAAAATCCCTGAAATTAGGGAATACCTTGCCACTGATGTCCAAGCTGCCTTTGATGGTGATCCAGCTGCTAAAAGTCGCGATGAAATTGTTTTTTGCTATCCCGGTCTTTTTGCCATTAGCATTCACCGCCTAGCCCACGAACTTTATCAGCTTTCTGTGCCAATGATACCCCGAATTATGAGCGAATATGCCCATAATATCACCGGTATTGATATCCATCCTGGAGCGACCATTGGCAAATACTTTTTTATTGACCATGGCACCGGCGTGGTCGTTGGTGAAACGACCATCATCGGTGAACATGTTAAAATTTACCAAGGTGTTACCTTGGGTGCCCTATCGACTCGTGGTGGCCAGAAACTAAGGGGTGTTAGGCGTCACCCCTGCCTGGAAGACGAAGTTACCGTTTATTCTGGTGCCTCCATTTTAGGGGGTGAAACGATAGTTGGCAAAGGCGTGGTCCTTGGCAGTAATGTCTTTATTACCAAATCTGTTCCGGCCGGGTCAAAAGTCAGCATTAAAAACCCGGAACTTCATTTTTCAGGCAATGGTCCTAAAAAGACAGGACCTAAAGAAGCCGTCGATTGGAATATTTAAAGCCACTTATTTAGCCGATTATTGATTCAGAACACGCAATTTTGCTGTGTTCTGTTTTTTTAAGTTTATGCAATTTTTATGTTTTTTATGCAACAACTATTATAATTTTTGTCTTTTATTTCATTTTTTTTGATTTTTTTATAAATAATTCTAGTTAAATTAACAATAATCCGTTATAATAAGATCATAAGCTTAAAGTTTTATTTAAATGGTGTTAAGATGATTTTTTTCACTATAACTCAAGCAAAGATTTAAAAATCTTATGGAGGTATCAAATTAAGTTGTTTAGCAACATGAAGATTTCGACCAGTCTTCTAACTGGGTTTATCTTGGTCGCCTTATTAGTCGGTCTTGTTGGTTTTATCGGGGTTCAAAACCTAAGCGATTCAGAAGCGTCTAACGTGGCCCTTTACGAAGATATGGCAGTGCCAATCTCCCAGCTTTCACAAATCTCGACGGCCTTTCAGCGTAGTCGGGTCAACCTAAGGGATATGGTTATCGCTAGTGACCCCCAAGTGGTCCAAGAAAACATGGATAAAATTGACGACCGGGTTGCCGAAGTTAATGCCCTTACAGCTGACTTTGAAAAAAGCCAACATTCGCCTGCGGTCGATGCTGCTTTTACTGAATATATGGAGGCTCGAAAGGTTTATGGGGCTGAATTTGAGAAAATCTTTGCCCTAGCCCAACAAAATCAAGATGCCCAAGCCCTTGCCCTTTCAGCCGAAGACGGTTCTACCGGAATTGCCTCACGTGCTGAACAAGATGCTATTGATAAACTGATTAGCCTAAAGCAAGAAGAAGCCCAAAACATTTCTGCCGAAACAATAAGGAAAACTGATCGTGCTAGCACAACGATGATTTTAATTATCATTGCCAGT
>CAZJGM010000104.1:0-5302 GCA_964545675.1 uncultured Lachnospiraceae bacterium
TGATGCGAAAAATGCTTAAAGATGGTGACATTCCTGACCAGGTGATTCTAGAAAGCTATACCCTTAGTGAAAAGTATGGACTTAGGGGAATATGGCAAGGACAGGCTTACTCCCGCTATCCCTATTTTGACGCCCAGTATAAGGCCCGGGTTCGGGGGGATAAGTTGATCAAAGATTATGACCGGGAAAGCGTTTTTGAGACCTACCCTCAGCGCATTGCCCTACTATCGCTAACTCCCGAGTTAGCCGAAGAAATTCCGATCTTAAATGGCTTTGCTTACTCGCCTTTTGAATTTGAAGTCTTAAGGTATACATCAGGGAAACTGACTATTAAGGAAATAGCAGTCTTACTCTTTAAAAAATATGGAAGAAATTTTGAAAATTTACAGGAATTTAAAGACTACTTGCTGGAGACCTTAAAAAAACTAGAAGCGGTCGGCATGTGTGTCTTGTCAGGACCACTGGCTAATCAAAAAGTGAATAAAGAAGCAAGAGAAGTCGCTAGGGAATCGACAAATCGGGAAAAAATAGTGGAGAGTGGCGTGAAGAATAAGTTTATTTTGTTTAAGCTATCAACCTTTAGCATGGAAATCGCTGGCTTTAGTGCCAAGGGGGCTTTTCTTGGTACCTATAGCCTGGCTAGTTATCTGGATTCAAAAGGATACGATGCCATTGTCTGTGAATGTCGGCCCGACCAGGCCAGCAATTATTTAAAGTCCTACCCCCTTAATGAAATTTGTGGCGTTGGTTTTTCCGTCGATTTCGAAAATAAACACGTGGTTAAAAAAGTCAGTGCGGCCATCAGCGAAAGCTTTTCAATCCCTGTCCTGATCGGTGGACCGGAAGCGATTTCTTTAGATGATGACTATTTGCGACAATCGCAAGCGGTCGCTATTGTTAGAGGTGAGGGTGAACTAGCGATGGTGGCCCTTCTTCAGGCTTTAAAAGAAGGAAAAAGCTTGGATGGCATTCCCGGAATCTTTTATATCAATGAAAAAAATGAGTGTATTGATCGCGGTGAGGGACCGGTGGTCGAAAATCTTGATGACCTCCCTTTTCCAGCCTATGATAAAAGCATTACCCCGATTGATTTTTCCAATCTTTATATTATGACGAGCAGGGGCTGTCCCTACCATTGCACTTTTTGTCATGAAGGAGCCCTAAAACGTCCTATGCGTCAGCGGAGTGTCAAAAACGTTATTGCTGAAATGAAGTATTTTTTATTAAAATATCCAGAACTCAGAAACTTTAATTTCTGTGATGACACTTTAGTAACGAATGCCAAGTGGCTGGATGACTTTTGTCGAGAGGCCAAGGCTCTTCAAGATCTTAGACCTTTTCGCTTTTATTGTGAAGCCGATGTCGCCTCTTTAAGTAGACGACCAGAGGTATTAAAAGACATGGTTGATGCTGGTCTTAGCCGCTTACAAATTGGGATTGAATCGGTTGATCAAGAGATGCTAAAAATCTACCGAAAAAATATTACCCCGCTTATGGTGGAAACTGTCGTTAAAGGAGCTTATCAGGCCGGCGTCCAACAGGTCTTTGGGGCCATTTTAGTTGGTGGTCCTTTTGAAAACCGCGACCATATTGAGAGAAACAAGGCTTTTGCGGCTAAACTGCTTAGGCTGGGCCCGGGGATGATGGAAATTAGCCCAAGTATTGTCATGCCTTATCCGATGACGGATATTGGACGACAGCCCGATAAATATGGTTTGACGATTTATGATCAAGAAGGTCTGGCCTCTATTTCTGATTATCCTCTAATGGACAGTGAAAGGATGAATCGTCGGGAGATTCTGGCTGCTTATCAAGAATATCTTCAAAGTTTTGTCGATGAGGTAAAAATTATGCTTAGTGATGGTTCCCTTGGTCATGAGGAGATTTTAAGGGCTTATCAAAATGCCCTAGATTCTAACGGACCAAAATATTGGATTAATACCATCGCCCACCACAAGCCGAAATTGACCGCCTATTATACCATGCTAGCAAGGGGAGCGGCTAGCCGGCTGATTGATGTCGATCCACTCGACCTTCCCAACTGGCGGCCCCAACGGATGATAGAAATGTGGCGAGATGTTGATTTTTCTCAGGGCTACCCACTTTTATGGGGAGAGGCACTGTCTCCTTTTGACTATGAGATTATCAAATATTCGACTGGTAAAAGTACCATCGCCACCATCAGTCAGATCTTGTATAAAAGCTTTGGACAACCCTTTGGTGAAAGCCTTGATGAACTAATGACACGGATCATTGAGGCCCTAAAGGTTTTTGATCAGAAATACTGGCTTTTAGTTGTTCCGTTTTAGAAAAAAGGTAAAAAATGAAAATTCTTCTTTGTAATGTTTCAAATAAATATGAAACGACCTCCCATGATTATGTCGGACTCTTTTATCTGGCAGCAGCACTTGAAGAAGCGGGCTTTGAAGCCCTTGTTTTTCATGGGAAAGCGGAAATCCTACTGGCTCAAGTAAATCAGAATAAACCGGATACGGTGGGATTTTCCTGTGATTTTAACAATGTTCAAGAGATTGAAAGTTTGTCTAAAAAAATTAAAAAGATACGACCGATTCCTATTATTGTCGGTGGTCCTCAGAGTATTGGCTTAGGAAAGCAATTTCTAGAAAACAGCCAGGTTGATTTTATTTTAAGAGGTGAGGGGGAAATGACCTTACCCCTACTTTTAAAGGCTGTTTTAAAAGATGGGGGTGATTTAAGGGCGATCAAGGGACTGGCCTATTTTAATAATGGTGTTTTTATGGAAAATGCCCCTCCGGAGATTATTAGCAATTTGGATGCCCTGCCTTGGCCGGCCTACCACACCTCCTTGCACCATGATCATGCCTATGGCAAACTGATATTTACTGGACGAGGTTGCCCCTTCCGCTGTGCTTATTGTGCCCCCAGCCCGGGGAAAAATCAGGTTCGTCTACGAAGCATGTCTTTGGTGCTTGCGGAAATTAAACACAATCTAAAAAAGAATCCTGATTTAAATTATATTATTATTATGGACGATACCTTTACCCTTAACCGCGAGCGAATCGAAGAATTTTGCCAAGGGATGCGGGAAATCAGAAAAACTCGAGATCTTGTCTGGTATTGTGAATGCCATGTCGGTCAAATAAAAAACTGGATGGATATCTTACCGATAATGATTGATGCCGGCCTAGTCAGACTGCAAATTGGCATCGAGTCCGGTGATCAAAAGGTCATTGATCAATACAATAAGCATGTGCAGGTAGAGGATATCATTGACTTTGTAGCTTATGCGGCCGATTGTGGCTTAGCTCAAATTGCTACTAATTTTATCGTCGGTGGGCCGGAAGAGGAAGCAGAGGCAACTGCTAAGCTGATCAAAACTCTGATTGATCAAGCCCCCGGGGTTATTGATATTATCACCGGATTTTTAAGAGCTTATCCGGGAACGGCAATCTTAAATAACCCCCAAAAATTCAATTTAAAGCTTCATGACCAAGAGGGACGCTTTTCTGGCGATGACTATCCCTTTGTTACACCAGTGGGAAAAAGTCAGGATCAGGTTATGAAAGACCGCCAAGAATTAAATCAAATCATTCGCCAAAGCATGCAAAAAAAGATTAAAAATCATCAATTGAAAGAAGAGGCAGTGATGAAACAGTTCCAGGCGGCCATGCACTATGGCATTCGCAGTCGCTGGTTTGAGGAGATTTCGGCCAATCCGAGGGCTTATGAATATTATTATGTCCTCTATTTAAAGGAGGGACAGGCTTTTGAGGATTCCTTAAATTTTTCCAGCGACTACCCTCAGCGGACCTTTGAATTATGGCGGACCATGACTTTTAGTCAAGGTTTTCCCAAACTCGATGGAGTCGCCCTGTCACCTCTTGAGTATGAGCTACTACTGCGGTGTGCAGGAAAAAAAAGTCTGGCCCAAATCGAAAGCGAATTATTTGAAATATTTGGCCATTCTTATGAGGATCCGTCAGAATTCCATGGAAAGTTAGTTGATATTTTATATCAATTTAATTTTAAATATTGGCTGACCCATTTTTTAGTCTAGCCAAAATAATTGGAAAAGGAGAAATAATATGAGTATTGATGGTGCAAGAGCATTAGCCGCAAAAGTTTTAACGGATGAGGCCTTAGCAAAACAATTGAACGAAGCTAAAACAGAAGCAGAGTTCGATGTGATTGTTGCAAAATTAGGCTACACGTGTTCGGCAGAAGAATTTCATGCAGCCTTTAAGGAAGCACAGGCAAAGCAACCGCTGAGTGATGATCAATTAGACCAAGCAGCTGGTGGCTTAAGTATTGTTGGCGTGGATTATGTATACACAGCCGTGCAAACAGTAATAATTGGTTAATAAAAAGAAGGGGGTTCCCCCTTCGAACTACTGATTGGTTATCAAGTCAGTAATTCAAAGGGGGAGTGAAGAAGATGGATCTCTTATTAATAAAATCACACCGCTATGTTAGCGGTTATATACCCGGCAGTAATCTGGGAATGAATATATTGACCCAATTACTAAGACGAAAAAATTATCAGGTTGAAATGTTTCAGGGGTATGCCAAAGAAACTCTAAATTATGTGAAAGACCTGATGGAAACGAAAAATAAACCTATAATTATTGGCTTTTACTGTGACTTTAATAATGTTCACTGGGTTAGAACTTTTGCTAAGGAAGTGAAAAAACACTATCCTGATCTGATCCTCTTGGCTGGTGGCCCACAAACAGCCGGGATGGATGCGGATTTTTTAAAGGACACAGCCATTGAAGCAGCTTGTATCGGTGAAGGTGAAGAAACGATTTTGGAGCTGATGGATTTTTTTATTAAGAAAAAGGGGACACTAGAAGAGATTCAGGGGATAATTTTTTTAGATGAAAGTGGAGTCCTAGTTGAAACGAAGCCACGAAAACCACCAGAAGACTTAGATGGTATTCCCTGGCCAGATATTACCCTAACCAATGATTATAAGTATTATCGTCTTCTTCCAATCTTAACGGGTCGGGGTTGTCCCTTTGCTTGTACCTTTTGTTATGAAGGAGCTAACGCCAAACGGGTCCGTCGTCACTCGGTTCCCTCCTTGGTCTCAGAAATCAAAGAGAATTTCCAGCGCGATCCGGCCATCAAATATATTAATTTTTTAGATGATACCTTTACCTTAGATCATCGACGGGTTGATGAAATTTGTAAAGAAGTTACAGAAATCCGCCAAGACTATGATTTTGTCTGGTTTGCCAGTGCTCATGTCTCAACGATCGACAAGCACCGGCAGATGGCTAAAAATATGACCAACCCCGGCCCTAAAAAGATTTTCTCC
>CAZJGM010000105.1:0-5272 GCA_964545675.1 uncultured Lachnospiraceae bacterium
ACCCTCGGCACATGGTTTTGGAGACCATTGCTCTACCAACTGAGCTATACCCCTATCTTAACAACTATTATAGTATAATCTACTTGCTTTTATTTGTCAAGTAACTTGTTTTGATCAGAAAAAGAAAATCTTTTTCTGATCAAAACAATCCTTTATACCTTAAGTTCAATCTTTTTTAAGTTAAGTAATAAGGTGTATTTATCGAGGATCGGTTTAACCTCTTCTTCAATAAAATCCATAACCTGCTCGGATGAACGGCCAATATATAAAGTAGGATCAAGCAGCGATTCAATATCCTTTTTCTCTAAGTTAAAAGATGGATCCTTGGCAATTCGTTCCATTAAATCATTTGATTTTCCTTCAATCTTAACCTGATGACCGGCTTCCATGGATAAGACCCGAATTTTTTCGTGCAATTTCTGGCGGTCTCCACCCTTTTTAACCCCTTCCATAATAATATTTTCAGTCGCCATAAAGGGAAGTTCAGCATCGATATGTTTGCGAATAACCTTTGGGTAAACCACTAAATTTTCACAGACATTAATGGCAATCATTAAAATTGCATCGGTTGCCAAAAACCCTTCAGGAATAGCGATTCGCTTATTAGCTGAATCATCAAGGGTTCGTTCAAACCATTGATTGGCTGTCGTTAATGCTGGGTTTAAGGCATTAACAATAATATAACGTGATAAGGCACAAATGCGTTCTGTTCGCATGGGATTGCGTTTATAGGCCATCGCAGAAGAACCAATCTGAGATTTTTCAAAGGGTTCTTCAACTTCTTTCAAATGTTGCAATAGGCGGATATCATTTGCAAATTTACTAAGACTTTGGGCAATGCCAGAAAGGACATTTAAAACCTGTGTATCAAATTTTCGGGGATAAGTTTGACCCGTTACAGCAAAGCTTTTTTTAAAGCCCATTTTTTGGGCAATTTTTTTCTCAAGCTCTTTTACCTTTTTTTGGTCGCCTTCAAATAATTTCATAAAGCTGGCTTGGGTTCCAGTTGTCCCTTTTGCTCCTCGTAATTTTACATGGTCTAGAAGATGATTTAAGTCTGTTAAATCCATCAATAATTCCTGAATCCAAAGGCAGGCCCTCTTTCCGACACTTGTTAACTGGGCTGGTTGAAAATGGGTAAAACCCAATGTCGGAAGATCCTTATATTTCATCGCAAATAAAGACAGTTGATTGATCAAATTAATCAAAATCTTTTGAATATGCAAAAGCCCCTCGGTATAAACGATGATATCAGTATTATCGCCAACGTAAGCACTGGTTGCTCCTAAGTGAATAATACCCTTTGCACTAGGACATTGGTCGCCATAGGTATGAACATGAGCCATCACATCATGGCGGAGTTCCTTTTCTTTTGCCCTGGCTAGGTCATAATCAATATCTGAAATTTTAGACTTAAGATCATCAATTTGAGCTTGAGAGATATCTAAGCCTAAGTCTTTTTGTGTTTCAGCAAGAGCGACCCAAAGCTTTCGCCAGGTTTGAAATTTATTATCGGCTGAAAAAATCTTAAGCATTTCTTTTGATGCATAACGTTCAACCAGTGGATTTTCGTAACAAGATTTCATATTTATGCCTTCCTCATTCCTTTAATATTTTTCTATAAAACTAGTTAAATTTTCAATTCCCTTTTCCAAAGCATTTACCGCAAAACAAAGACGAATCATACCAGGCATGCCAAAAATTTCACCAGGCATAACTAAGGTATTGGCCCGTTTCAAGAGGGCTTGGCAAAATCCCAGACTATTTTCTGAATTGATGGCATGTTGTTTCTTTTTTAATACCTCTGAAATATCAACTAAAACATAAACGCTTGCTTGCGACTTAATATAATCAATCGCCTTTATTTGATCTAGATAATAAAAGATCTGATCTCGCTGTCTCTTTAAAAATACCATTCGTTTATCAATTTGCTGATTTCTCATTTCCAAATCCATCAGTGTTTTTTCTTTTGCAAACTCACTTGGTCCAGACACCATATAATTCTGAATTTTTTTTATTCCACTTATAATCATTTCATTTCCAGCCAGATAGCTTAAATGCCATTGATTTTTTTTAGAACAGCCGGAAAAATCATTAATCAAAATGCTGGCATTTTTAATATCTGCATTTAAAGACGCAATTGAAATATGGTTTTTACCCTCATATATAAAAGGCTCATTGCTTTCATCTGAAATAAGAATTAATTTTTTTTCAATAATAATTTCTGCAAGTTCTAATAATTCATCAATTGTATAGATCAGCCCCGTTGGATTAACAGGATTAGTAAAAATAATTGCCCGAGTCTTTTCTGTAATTGCCTTTTTCAAACACTTAGGCGTTAATTTATAATCATCTTGTGCCTGTAATTTGACAAGAACCGGTTTACCTGATGCCAATTTAATCATTTCCGGATAGCCTGGTGAATGGGGAAGGGGAATAATAACCTCATCTTTAGGATTAAGGATCGTCTGAAGGGCTAGTGAAAAGGATGACTTTATGCCATTGCTAATGACAATATTTTGACTTGGATAACTAAGACCGTTTTCAATTCTTAATTTTTCAGAAACTTTATTTTCTAAAGGTTCAAACTCGTCGAATCTTCTATTTTCTTGATCTTGATACTCAATGCAATCAAACTCTTCAAGGGCAAGATTAAAGACTTCTTCACCAGCACCGATCATTTTTTTGGCTTCTTCTAATAAGCTAAGACTGTCACATTCCCGGCAATTTCTAATTCGTCTAGCAAGCATAGTTTTCACCTTTTTATGGCCTTTCATACGTTTCATAAAGCCGTTCGATCGAGATTACTTGATGGGTTAATGTATCGATTTCAACAATGATTCCATTAATTTGTACCCATCCCTTTGCTACTTCAAAGCGTTTTGGTCTCTTCGTTAGCATGGTCTCAATAATAATCTCGCGATCAACCCCAATCACCCCATCGAGAGGTCCTGTCATTCCTAAATCAGTAATATAAGCGGTTCCCTTATCAAGGATTCGCTGATCTGCTGTCTGAACATGGGTATGGGTTCCGAAAACAAGACTTGCCCAGCCATCCAAAAAATAACCCATCGTAATCTTCTCAGACGTTGCTTCGGCATGAAAATCGACAATAATAATATCTGCTTTTTCTTTAATCTGATCCATTAAGGGAATCAGGGTATTAAAGGGACACTTCATGTTGGGCATATAAATCTGGCCAGATAAATTAATAACCCCTATACAAAGATTTTTCCATTTAAAAAACTTTATTCCTTTTCCTGGACACGGCTCTGGATAATTCAGTGGTCGGACAATTTCTGGAAAATCTTCAATCGTCTGTAAAAATTCCTTATGTTGCCAAACATGGTTGCCCATGGTCATCACATCAATGGGAAGAGATAAAAGTTCTTTGGCATTTTTAGTTGTTAAACCATTTCCCCCCGAAGCATTCTCACCATTGACAATGGTAAAATCGATCTGATGTCTTTTTAATAAATCACTTAATTCTGTTTTTAATATTTTTCTTCCTGGTCGACCAAAAACGTCTCCCAATGCTAGTAATTTCATTTTTACCTCTATTCTTAAACGTAAAAAAAGGGGAGATCCCCTCCCGGCATAAGACTTCACTTATGCTTGGGGAGGAATCCTCTCACCTTTATTTTGCAAAATCACTTGCTCTTGTTTCGCGAATCAAATTAACTTTAATATTTCCCGGATAATCCATTTCAATCTCAATCTTCTTGGCTATATCTTTCGATAATAGAAGCATCTCTTCATCACTGACTTGGTCGGGTTTAACCATAATACGTACTTCTCTCCCCGCCTGAATGGCGTAGGATTTTTCGACTCCTTCAAATGATGTCGCAATTGCTTCAAGTTCCTGTAAACGCTGGATATATGAAACAAGTGTTTCCCGGCGTGCCCCAGGTCGTGCTGCTGAAATCGCATCAGCCGCTTGAATCAATACCGCTTCAATGGTGTGTGCTTCAACATCGCCATGATGAGCTTCAACGGCATGAATAACATTTTTATTTTCTTTATACTTTTTAAGTAAATTTACGCCAATTTCAACATGTGGTCCTTCCACTTCATGATCAATAGCCTTGCCAATATCATGGAGTAAACCAGCTCTTTTTGCAATTTTAACATTAGCATCGAGTTCAGCAGCCATAATTCCTGCTAAATGAGATACTTCAATGGCATGTTTAAGAACATTCTGACCATAACTTGTCCGGTACTTAAGTCGGCCCAGTAATCTGATAATTTCTGGATGTAAACCATGAATGCCCGTATCAAAACAGGCTTGTTCACCAACTTCTTTAATATGTGTTTCCACTTCTTTTTGTGATTTTTTAACCATCTCTTCAATTCTTGCTGGGTGAATTCGCCCATCAATAATCAGTTTTTCAAGAGAAAGTCTAGCCACTTCTCGCCGAATCGGATCAAATCCTGACAGAATCACAGCTTCCGGTGTATCATCAATAATTAAATCAATTCCGGTTAATGTCTCGAGAGTCCGAATGTTTCGACCTTCGCGACCAATAATACGGCCTTTCATTTCATCATTAGGTAAACTAACCACCGTTATTGTTTGCTCAGCAACATGATCGGCTGCACAACGTTGAACAGTTTGGGCAATTAATTCTTTAGCATTTTTTTCAGCCCCAGCTTTCGCTTCAGCTTCAATTTGCCTAACCATGATGGCGGCTTCTCGTCTGGTCTCCTTACTTACATCCTCAAGTAAAATAATCCGAGCTTCTTCAAAGGTTAATTCTGAAATCCGTTCCAACTCTTTTTCTTGATCGTCATATAAGGTATCGAGTTTCTCTTTTTTCTTTTCAAGATCTCGATATTTCTTACTCAGTGCTTCTTCATTTCTTTCTAAATGTTGAGACTTCTTTTCTAAATTTTCTTCTTTTTGTATAAGCCGATTTTCAAGCTTTTGCAACTCGCTTCGTCGTTCGCGATTCTCATTTTCCAAAGCTTCTTTTAGTCGCATATTTTCTTCTTTGGCATTAAAAAGAATTTCTTTTTTAGTTGTCTCCGCTTCTTTTTGGGCATCATTGATAATCTTTATTGCAACTGCTTCAGCATTGTTTTTTTTGCCTTCAGCAATATTCTTTCTGACAAAATAGCCAATCAGAAAAGCAAGGCCAATCCCAACGATTAATCCAATAATTAGAATTTCTATAACTTTCACCTCCTCGTTTAGTTTGTCTCTTAATGCATTTTTATACTCACCATGGACTATATTCTATCCTTTTTTAAAATTAGTGTCAAGAAAACAAAT
>CAZJGM010000106.1:0-5257 GCA_964545675.1 uncultured Lachnospiraceae bacterium
TCTTTTAAGTCTTTAAGAAAGGTGCTAATTGGTTTTTTTGCTGCTAATAATTGGGCAAATTGAATAAGGACCATGGTGACCAGATAAGCCCCATCATCAAGAAAATAATTTTCTTTAATGGCCCCATGGCCACTGGTTTCAATGGCTAGGTGGCTTTCAACCCCTGTTTGATTAAGGCGAATCGCTTCATTGATAACATTTTTATAGCCACGCTTAAAGCGGTGGTGGTTTCCACCGAGAGCTTTTATATAGGCACTTAAACCGGTTGATGTTACCGAATCGGTGACAATTGTCGTTCCCGGGTGCTTTTCAAGGATTAATCGGGCCATAAAGGCAATAAAGGCATTGCGATTTATCGGCTTTCCCTTTTCATCAATAACAGCAGCCCGATCAACATCGGTATCAAAAATAATCCCCAGATCGGCCTGATGCTTGATCACCGCTTGCGATACATCTAAAATAGCTGCTGGATCCTCTGGATTTGGCACATGATTGGGAAAAGTCCCATCTGGATCCAAATATTGACTACCACTGGTATCAGCCCCTAAGGGCTCTAGGACCTGATCGACAAAAAAGCCCCCTGCCCCATTTCCGGCATCAACCAAAATTCGACTTCCCTTAAAAGGCTTATGGCTAGCAGTTTGATCGCGAATCATGCTAACAATTCGCTTGGCATAAATGGGTAAAAAATCAAAATCAGAAAGCTGGCCGCCTGGAATAAAATCAGTCTCAATTGTTTCAGCCATTTCTAAAATAGTCCTGATATCTTCTTTATTAAGGCCACCCTCTCGATCAAAAAATTTTAATCCATTTCGATTAAAGGGCAGGTGACTAGCCGTTACCATAATCGCCCCATCTGCTTTTAGGTGATCATCGATAGTGGCGATAAACATCGATGGGGTAGTTGCCAGACCACACTTAAAAACCTTTGCCCCGCGACTGACAAGGCCCAGCGCCACCGCCTGAGATAAGTGTTCACCAGTCAGGCGACTATCGCGACCAATAGCAAATTTAAGGTCTGTCTTGCCTGTTTTTTTGGCCAGCCACAGGGCAAAACAATAAGCTATTTTCATGGCCATATCTTGAGTGAAATTAACACCTTCACCTGCAATCCCTTCCATTGCCACACCGCGAACATCTGAGCCGTTTTGTAAGCTTCGAATATTTTTTATTTCCATCTCTACTCCTTTATAAACCCTAAACTGGTCCAAGCATTGTCGCACAGATTACTGCTTTAATGGCATGCATCCGATTTTCGGCCTGATCAAAAACAGCTGAATAGGAACTTCTAAAGACCTCATCGGTTACTTCCATTTCTTTTAAGCCAAACCGTTTATAAACGTCCCTAGCGACATCCGTTTCCAAATCATGAAAAGCCGGTAGGCAATGAAGAAAGATTAGGCCCTCATTGCCACTCGCACGAATCATTGCCATGTCAACCCGATAGGGCTCTAATAATTCAATCCGCTTGGCCATTTGCTCTTCTTCGCCCATTGATACCCAAACATCAGTGTAGATCACATCAGCTCCCTTAACCGCCTTTTTAATATCACTGCTTAATTCGATCACTCCGCCCGTTTCTAAGCAAAGTTCCTTCATTTGATCGACTAAGGTCTTATCGGGAAATAAGGATTGGGGTGCAAGGGCAACAAAGTGCATGCCTAACTTGGCACAGGCAATCATTAGTGAATTGCCCATATTATTTCTAGCATCTCCAACGAAGACAAGTTTTTTACCCTTTAAATTTCCTAGCTTTTCTTTAATTGTTAGCATATCCGCTAATACTTGGGTCGGATGATAGGAATCGGTTAAACCATTCCAGACGGGAACCCCAGCGTGCTTGGCTAAAATAGTGACTGTTTCTTGCTTAAAGCCCCGAAATTCAATGCCATCGTAGAAACGTCCTAAAACCTTTGCTGTATCTTCGATTGATTCTTTTTTTCCCATTTGACTATTGGTTAAATAAGTTACCTGAGCTCCTTCATCATAGGCGGCCACTTCAAAGGCACAACGGGTCCGAGTTGATGTTTTCTCAAAAAGAAGGACAATGTTTTTTCGCTCCAGTAATCTGCCTCTTTCCCCCGATTTTTTCTTATTTTTTAGGTCTTTAGCAAGCTTTAACAAATAGTTTATCTCCTCAGGGGTAAACTCTTTTAATGTCAATAAATGACGTCCTTTTAAATTCATAACGCTCCTCCATGATTATTCCTTATTCTTCTTAATCGCTATCTTATTACAAATTAAAGCGGTTCTCGCTTTAAAGGCATGGTCATGCATCTGGGCCCACCACGACCCCTAACAAGTTCCGATGCCTCAATTCCAATAACCTCGATACCATTTTTCAAAAGAACCTCGTTTGACCGTTCATTTCGACTGTAGGCAACAATGACCCCTGGGGCAATGGCAAGGGTATTGGTACTATCATTCCATTGTTCTCTGGCCGCCACCACCGGATTACCCCCACCGCTTTCAATCAATTGAATTGAATCAAGGCCTAAAACAGCTTCTAGGGCCTTTTTTAAATTGCCTTCTTGCCGATAAACAATTCCCCCTTGTTTGCCAGGCGACATAATTACCGTATCGAGCTGGTCGAATATCCCCGGATAGACAATAAACTGATCGTGATTAACCATGGTAAAGACCGTATCTAGGTGCATAAAGGCTCGGTTAAGAGGTAAGCGAATCGCCAACACCTTTTTGATGGCACTACTTTCTTTAAAAAGATTTTTGGCAAATTCTTCAGCGGCCTGAACTTCTGTTCGTTGACTGCAACCGACTGCTACTGCATCAGGGCCTAGCACTAAAACATCGCCACCTTCTAGGGAGAAGAAGTTTTTGTGATCGTAGAATTTCTTATTCTTGGATCCTAAAAATAAGGGATGGTGCTGGTAAATAACCGATAAATACTGACTTTCTCGCTTCCTTGTCCGGGTCGCCATGGCTGAAACACTCATGCCATCATGGATAACAACCGCCGGGTCACGCATAAAATATAAATTAGGAAGAGGATTTAAATAAAAGGCATAGGGCTCTGGATCTTTAAGATAATCCGTCAAAACCAAATGACGGTCTATATGCTTTAATTCTCTTTGTAGAACGCCAGAAATAAGGGCTTCAGCCAATTTTTCACTCTCTAATCCCATCAAGTATTCAGTCAGAAAGCCATCAATATAAGTGCCTGATGATGGATTTTGATCAATTAATTCACAAATTAAAGCCTCTCGCACTTCTTTATTCTTGATTACATCTTTTAGTAAGTCTTCCACATAGAAAATTTCAACGCCTTTTCCTTTAAGGATATTGGCAAAGCCATCGTGTTCTTCCTGCATTTTTTTTAGCCAGGGAATATCCTCGAACAATAACTCTTTTAAAGCGTCCGGCACGATTCGTTCGAGTTCCTTGCCCGGCCGATGCATAAGTACCCCTTTAAGCTTTCCAATTTCTGATTCAATGCTTAAAAAATTTCCCATCCCTTTTGTCCTTTCATAAGCTTTATCATTTATTATACCACCTCACCTAGGCTTTCTCAAAAAAAACAAAAAAAAGAACCCATTTTCTTTTGGGTTTTCTTTTTTTTTCATTTAAAACTTTTTTCACTTTTATTGTGTCATTAAGAAATCAACATTTGACCGCCAATTCCTTCCTCATCAAGCAGAACAATCTTAACTGTCTTCGTTAGCAAATCAGAATAAGTAAAAGAATATCGTTGTTCTTTGCGCTTATCCTCTTTAACTCTAATCGTAAAGATACTGGGATAAGTCTCTGCGATAATCCCTTCCTTTTGATAGAGTTTCTTCTTACTCTTGTGCGCTTCCAGTTTTACCCGTCTGCCCAGATAGTTTTCCACCTCGCGCCTAATGTCCATAATCGTAGCTTTTGGCATGAACTTCACCTCTCTGTGGTATTCTCTTTTTTATTATAACACAAATTAAGTGAAATGTAAAATTTTTTATTATAACAACCGCCTTAATCTTTGTCAAGCTTTAAATTATTATTTATTGATTTCGTTTACAAGCCTTTCTTTTCCCAATAACTTTTCTTCTTTTCCTCGGGCTCTTTTTTGGCGTCTTCATTAAAGACACTGTACATCTCTGTCCCATAGCGTAGGGCATCGACGATCCGGATTGGATTATGAATCCAAAGAGTATCCTCAATGGCCATGATAACGTCTCGGTCTTCAAATCCCCAAGTGCATAAAACACCAAGCATTTCGGCATTTTTGGCCGTTTCATAATCAACCAGCGAATCGCCGACAAAAAGACATTCTGACGGTTTTATGGCCATTTTTTTTGCCAAGGCTAAAGTCGTTTGCGGGTTTGGTTTGCGCAGTTCCGGCTCTGTATCACCAATCACATCAACAAAGTCATATTCTTTAAAAATAATCTTCACCAGCGACTTAGCCATCGGATCAGGTTTATTAGTAACAACCCCAAAAGGTATTTTATGATAGGTCAAGTAATCAAGTAACTTATTAATGCCCGGATAGGGCTTTGTTTTTTTAGTATAGTTTTCCATATAAGCGGCCCTAACCATATCCGTTAACTTATCAATAAAGAAGTCATCATTATGACAACCTTTTGGAATGGCCATTTTTGTCATATTGCGAATCCCCCGACCGACAAATTTCTTTCCTGCTTCATAGGAATGGGTCGGGAAATCATGATAACGCATAATTTCATTAAGTGAATCAATTAAATCTTCAAGTGAATCAACCAAGGTTCCGTCTAGATCAAATATTACCCCTTTGTACTGATGCATTTTGTATCCTCCTCATTTTATTATCTATTTTTTTAAGAAAATAAATTTCCTTCTTATCCTTATTTTCAAGAATATTTTAGGATTCTATCTTCTTTATATCTATTATACCCAATTTTCGACAATTATTTTTGTTTTTTTTATTCTTATCGTTTATAATGATAGCATACTAAATTATATGGAGGTTTTATCTTGAGTTTTAAAGATGATAATTATCGAAATTTAGGGCAATCTTTAATTAAACGCTTTGATAAGCGACGATTCAAGGGCTATTATTGTGATACCAAGCAAGAGGCTTTAAATCAAGCCTTGTCGCTAATCCCTGAAGGGGTCAGTATCACCCATGGCGGTTCTGAAAGCATTAAGGAAATTGGCTTACTGGATGCAGTTAAGAATGGAAATTACGCTTATATTGATCGTAGTCAAGCCAAAACCTTTAATGAAAAACGGGAAGTGGCAGCCAAAGGCATTATGGCCCATACCTTTTTAACTGGAACCAATG
>CAZJGM010000107.1:0-5249 GCA_964545675.1 uncultured Lachnospiraceae bacterium
GCATTGGTCAAAATTTTATGAATCCAGCCTTAGCTGCACGCGCCTTCTTGGTTGCATCTTGGCCAACACGGATGACTGGTGGAGCTTATATTCCTTTAAGTGACACAGTCACTTCAGCGACACCACTTGCTCTTTTAAAATCAGGGGAGCTAGCCAGTATGCCAGCAACCTTTGATTTATTTACTGGAATGAATGGTGTTTATGGCTGCATCGGAGAAATTTCTGCCCTTGCTATTATTTTAGGTGGTGCTTATCTGATTTTCAAAGGAATTATCAGTTGGCGAATACCGACTATTTACATTGCAACAGTAGCTATCTTTGCTGTATTAGTGGGACAAGATCCTTTAGTCCATATTTTTTCTGGTGGTTTAATGATCGGGGCTTTCTTTATGGCAACAGATTATTCATCATCACCGGTTACGCCAAAGGGACAAATAATTTTTGCCCTAGGATGTGGCTTAATTACTATGGTTATTCGTATTTTTGGCGGTTATCCAGAGGGAGTGTCTTACTCAATTCTTTTAATGAACGTCGCAACCCCTTTAATTGATCGATTTACCAAAGAACATGTCTATGGTGTTAAGACGAAAGTAAAAAAGGAGGCAAAGGCGTAATGGAAAATTCTGAAAAAAAGAACGTACAAATTGATTTTAAAGTTGTCGCTAAACTTGGATTAATACTTTTTCTTATTTCTGCAGTTGCAGCTACCTTACTAGCGATGACAAATTATGTAACGGCCGGAACCATCGAAGCCATTAATGAAAAAACGAATATGGAAGCACGTTTAGAAGTTCTTCCTGAAGCCTCTGAATTCGAAGCAGTTGACTCAGAAGAATTAAGTAAAATCGCTAATGAAATCGGCCTAGAAAAACCAGAAGAGCTGGTTGAAGCCTTTATTGGGAAAAATGGTTCCGAACAAGTCGGTTTTACCATTAAAACAGCACCTGGTAGTGGCTTTAGCGGAACAATTGAAGTTTTAACAGGAATTTCAAATGATGGTAGTCTTGAAGGGATGACCATTCTTTCCCATGGTGAAACGCCAGGTCTTGGTGCCAATGCAACCTTGCCGGATTTTAGAAACCAATATCAAGGCCTTTCAGCCACAGAAGCTGTTTTAGTTGCCAAAGCTGCTCCAAGTGGTAATGAAATTCAAGCGATCACGGGTGCAACCATTACATCTGAGGCAGTAACCGATGGTGTGAATATTGCCATTGAAACATTTAAAATTCTGGCGAATTAGGAGGAAACAAGATGAATTTTGGAAAAAATCTGACAAAAGGGATTATTAAAGAAAATCCTACTTTTGTTCTTTTACTTGGTATGTGCCCAACATTAGCTGTTACCACCTCAGCCATCAATGGAATGGGAATGGGTCTGGCAACCATGGTTGTTTTAATTTCTTCAAATATAGTGATATCGGCATTAAGGAAAGTGATCCCTGATAATATTCGAATACCAGCTTTTATCGTTATTATTGCATCCTTTGTAACAATCGTCGGGATGCTAATGAAAGCTTATCTTCCTGCCCTCGATGCAGCACTGGGAATTTTTATTCCGCTTATTGTTGTTAACTGTATTATTTTAGGAAGAGCCGAAGCCTTTGCTTTTAGCAACGGTATTTTAGATTCTTTAGCCGATGGTTTAGGAATGGGACTAGGCTTTACCTTATCCCTTACTGTCTTAGGATCGGTTCGAGAACTTCTTGGTGTCGGCAGTATTTTTGGATTTTCTTTATTGCCCGCATCCTTTGAACCGATTATCTTAATGATCTTGCCACCAGGTGCCTTTTTAACCTTAGGTTTATTAATTGGTTTGATCAATAAGATCTCTAGTATGAAAGCATCGGAGGAATAATCAATGAATTTAATCATCATTCTTATTAGTGCAATCTTTGTTAATAACTTTGTGCTTTCACGATTTTTAGGAATTTGTCCATTTTTAGGAGTATCAAAACAAGTTGAGACAGCTCTTGGTATGGGAGTTGCTGTAACCTTTGTAATGGCCTTAGCATCCGCAATTACCTTTGTTGTTCAATACGCAATTTTAGATCCCTTTGGACTTGGCTATCTGCAGACGATCGCTTTTATCCTAGTGATCGCAACTTTGGTTCAACTTGTAGAAATGATTATCCGAAAAATGAGTCCCTCTCTTTACCAAGCATTAGGTGTTTATTTACCATTAATTACTACTAATTGTGCTGTATTAGGGGTCGCTCTTTTAAATATTCAATTTGAATATAATTTTATCGAAACGATTTTTAACGGTATTGGAGCAGCTTTAGGCTTTACCCTGGCAATCGTCCTTTTTGCTGGAATTAGGGAACGTCTTGAAATTGCCGCGGTTCCAAAATCCTTGGAAGGTTTTCCGATTGCACTCATCACTGCCGGTTTAATGGCGATTGCATTTTTGGGCTTTTCAGGAATGCAATTAGGATAAGGAAGGTAGAAAATGTTAAGTACAATTTTAGTTCCTGTTGGTATTCTAGGCGCATTTGGTCTTGTGTTTGGAATTGGTTTAGCAATTGCAGCTAGAGTTTTTGAAGTTTATGTCGACCCGAGGATTCCCCAAATTAATGCCGCTTTGCCGGGTGCAAACTGTGGCGGATGTGGTTTTCCCGGTTGTGATGCATTAGCTACCAATATTGTCGAAGGTAAAGCACCGGTCGATGCCTGTCCGGTCGGTGGTCCAGAATGTGCTGCTGCAATAGCAGAAATCATGGGTTTGGAAGCTGGTAGCGCCGTTAAAATGGTAGCGACTGTGATCTGTCAAGGGAGCTGTGAAACAGCACCAAACCGAGCTGAGTATTACGGCGAAATGGATTGCCGGGAAGCCATGGTTGCTTCTGGTGGTCCAAAGGGGTGTCGTTATGGTTGTATGGGTTTTGGTACCTGCAAGGATGTCTGTCCTTTTGACGCCATTGTCATGGGCGAGGATGGACTTCCAAAAGTTGATCCTAAAAAATGTACAGCCTGTGGTAAATGTATTGAAGCTTGTCCAAAATCAATTATGAAGTTAGTACCTGCCAAGCAAGATATAATCGTTAAATGTCATAATCTGGATCGGGGTAAAAATGCTCGCCTAACCTGTTCTACCGCTTGTATCGCCTGCGGTAAATGTGTTAAAGCCTGTCCCTTTGATGCCATTAAAGTGGTCAATAAATGTGCGATTATTGATTATGATAAATGCCGTCAATGTTATGAGTGTGTGCTTGTTTGTCCAATGAACTGCATCTCAGGGGAGCCAGAAATTGGTAAAGAAACGGCATTTATCATCGACGAAAATTGTATTGGCTGTAGCATTTGTGCTAAAAACTGCCCAGTTGATGCAATCAGTGGTGAGATTAAAAAACCGCCCTATGTGATCGACCATGATATGTGTATTGGTTGTGGGATCTGTTTTGAAAAATGTCGATTCTCGGCCATTGAAATGCGTCCTAGTAAGGACAATAAGCTAATTAACTAATTCATTTTAAACCCTCTCACAGTAGCGTGTAATATCCATTCTACTGATGATGGGGTTTATTTTAACGTGTTTTAAGTTATTTTTATGTAAATTTTAGAATTTGACTATAAAATAATACTAAGATCTGTTAAAATAAGAACTATCATTTTTAAGTAATGAATAAATCAATTAAGGAGGTATCTAAATTACGTATAGGTATCAGGTAAAGTCTGAACACGAAGCTACATTAAAGAATGAATTAATTAGAGCTTATGGATATTCTAGCCGATTAATTCGTGACCTTAAACGCTTTGGTCAACTGAAAATAAACGAAGAAATTGTTGCTATTAACGCAAAAATTAAAGAGGGTGATTTAATTGAAGTTGAAATGCCTTATGAAAAACGTGATATTGTCGCTTCTCCTGGACAACTTGATATCATCTATGAGGATTGTGAAATATTAATTCTTAATAAACCACCTTATTGTATAACTCATCCAACTAGGAAAGATCAAAGAGATACCTTGGCTAATTTTATCAGTCATTATTGGCTTGAAAACCAGGTAGATGCTAAAATTCGTTTTATTATGCGACTCGATCGTGACACAACCGGTTTAATTGCTATTGCTAAAAACAAATATATTCATCATTTTGTCCAAAAACAAATGGAAGAACAAATAGTCAAAAAGAAATATATTGCCTACGTCCACGGGAAATTTAACAAAAGATCAGGCACAATTAATAAGGCGATTGGATTAAAAGACGGTGAATCAATCCAAAGAAGCGTTTTAAAATCAGGCCAAGAGGCAAGGACTCATTATCGAGTGCTAGAAGAATTCACAGGGGCGAGCCTAGTTGAACTAGTCCTTGAAACAGGTCGCACCCATCAAATTAGAGTACATCTTGCACATATTGGTCATCCAATTCTTGGTGATTCCTTATATTTTTCAGAAGAGTCTTATCTATTTAGTCAAGCATTAGAAGTTGACCATCAAGCTCTTCATGCATCTGAACTTAAGTTAACCCTTCCTTTAAAAGGAGAATTATTTGTTAAGGCAAAGGTTCAGAAAAATATGATAGAATTAGAAGATCAATTAATGAAATTAAGTGGTAAAAGAGGTAAGGAATGAGTATTAAAGAAAAAAAAGGAATTCAAAGAAAAAAGAAAAAAAAGCATATACTAGTTAAAGTTTTATTGGTTCTGCTAGTATTAGCGATTATTAGTGGTGGCTTTATGTATTCCATTTATGCAGCCAATCGAATGGATATTTCAAACTATGAGTATCAAATAAAGGATAAAACGGATGTTTTTTCCTCCAACAATGTATTAATTGCTGAATTATACATTAAAAATCGAACCAATGTAACCATCGATCAAATACCAGAACACTTGCAGCAAGCCCTTGTTGCTGTTGAAGATTCGCGTTTTTATAGCCACATGGGGATTGATCCCTTCGGAATTGTTCGGGCTTTTTTTGCAAATGTTGCCAGTAGTGGAATTGGAGAAGGTGCTAGTACCATTACACAACAATTAGCACGGGTTCTTTTTCTGCCGGATATTGCATCGGAAAAGACGTTTAACCAATCCTTTGTACGAAAACTCAAGGAAATTTCAATCGCTTTACAATTAGAAGAAAAATATACAAAAGATCAAATCTTAGAAATGTATTTTAATGAATACTACTTTGGATCGAGTGCTTATGGTATTGAAGAAGCGGCTAAAACTTATTTCAATAAGAGTGTTACGGACATCAATCTAGCCGAAGCAGCCATGTTAGCTGGTTTGCCCCAGGCACCAAGTGCTTATGC
>CAZJGM010000108.1:0-5231 GCA_964545675.1 uncultured Lachnospiraceae bacterium
TCTTGAAAGAATATCCCTATCTGATTTTAACGATAAATTTATACTAAAAGGGGGGTCTCGCCCTTGTAAAAATTAACGCCTTCAACTAGACCGGTTAAACTTTCAATTTCGCCTTCACCACCACTTACCGCTAATGTTACTTCTTTTCCAATTAGGCTAACCCCATAGTTGGTCGTTGACATACTCATCATGTCTTTCATCGATGTGGTCATATCGGTAATAGCCTGAATCATCGAGTACTGGGCCATCTGGTTAACATATTCCGAGGAATCCATGGGCGAGTTCATATCCTGGTTTTGCAATTGGGCAACCATCATCTGCATAAAATCATCCATCTCAAATGAATTGGCCTTGGGCTTTTTTAATAATTCTGTTTGAGCCTTAATCGCCGCTGCATTTGCATTATTATTAATATTGTTAATTGCCATCTTTACCTCCTTTTTAAAGCTAATTTAAATCCGATAATCGAGTCGGTTAAATTGTTTATTCATACTACTTAATTGGCTTAGGGTGTCACTAATACTTTGCCCCTTTTGCCGATTTCCAAAAAACTCTTGCTTTCTACTTTGATTTCCTTTTAAATTAGGATTTCCAGACTGACTTTGATTAAAATCACTGTTCGTCAAAGTTGCTTGTCCTTGGTCTGTTTCGTCGACAAAACGATGGGTCTCGATCGTTTCAACCTGAATCTTTTGTAAGGCCAAGCCTCTAATTAATTGGTCTAATTGCTTGGTTAAGATTTCATGGGTTTCCTGGCTGGCTGATAAGATGCCAATAACCAGTTTACCATGGTTAATTTTAAGTTCAACTTCAATTTCGCCTAAGCTCTCAGGATTTAAGGTCATTTTAAAAACTTTGGGTGTTTTCCCATCAAATTGATCGAGGATTTTACCTTGGATCTGCTTGGCCACTGGTATGTCATCAGGAACTTGATTGCGTACGACAGGCTCTAATTCGCTTGTCTTGGCCATCCCTGCCATGGTGTTTTCATCAATTTGATTCTTTCCACTTAGTTTTTGATTTTTTAGAGAAATTTCAAAATCGCTTCTTAGCTCATCAGGCATCTTTGTTTGCTGGTTTCTTTGAGGACCTTGCTTGACAGTCATTTCTGCTGTTTCTTTTAAGCCTTCTTTTGTGGCAAGCGGATTTTTTGTCTGCTGACCAAGACCTTTTTCAGCCCTTAAAGTATCCGGATTTAGAACATCTGCTGTTTTAACATCGGTCTTTAAAGTCTCTGGCCTTTTAACGTCTGGATTTAAAGTGTCCGGATTTTTAGAAAGCGACTGTGCGGTTGGCTCACTTACTTGATCAAGCCTATGAACAGACATTAATCCCATTTGTTCTTGGTTGACGTGTTCTTGATTATTTAATCCCTTTACTTCCATTAAACTCTTTGCTGCTTCTTCGGCTGACCCTAGCTTGATCATTGCTTCTTGGTCCGGATTTTTAAGGGACTCCAGCAGGCCTTGGATTGACGGATTTTGCCCCATCATGGCCATCATTTCTAGCAAGTGTTCATCGTCTGTGTCGTTGGAAAGGTCTTTAAAACCTTCTAACAGGGCTTGGCCAGAAAGCTCAAGTGGCTTTTCTAGTGATTTACTTAAAGATTGAAAAAGTTCTGCAAAGGAAGACCCTTCTTTTTTAAAATCCGGAATTCTTTGCCCATCAATTTTTCTTGGACCAAGACCTTTAATCGTTTCATTAATCTGCATTTTTCTACCTCCTTTCTCATTATTTATATCTGAACGGCTATGCCGATTCATTCTAGATAAGGATAATCTACTTTATTATATCATTTTTAACCACTAATGTCGTGATTTTTCAACAAATTCTTAAGAACTATCAGCTAATTATCAGAAACTTCACGCTCTTGTTGAATCAAACCTTGTTGCAACTTTAACCCTAGTATGCCCTGGGCAATATTTGATGCATGATCGCCGACGCGTTCAATATTATTAACGAGATCCATAAAAATGATTCCGCTATAGGAATTGCAAACCCCATCATTTAAACGCTGTATATGGTCATCCTTTAATTTCTCGGTCAGCTCATCAATTTCTTCCTCTTCATCTAAGATCTGATAACAAAGATCCAATTCCTCTGTTTTGATTAGCTCAACCATATCCGCTAGCGTACGATTGGTCAAATTGATCAAGGAGATTAACTCTCTATTGGCGATTTTACTAAATTCAAGACGATTGGAGATCCGCATTTCCGATAAATCAGCAATGTTCATGGCATGGTCGCCAATTCGTTCCAAGTCATGACTTCCTTTTAAAATAAAAGCCAAGCGATCGTTTTCCGTTTCTGACATATTTTCATTGGAAAGTTTAACCGAATAATCGATAATGCCTTGTTGAAAATCATCGATCCGTTTTTCCCGTTTAACAACTTTTTCGATACCCTTTTCATCACCATCCATCATCACCTGGCAGGATTTTAAAAAGTTTTTCGTCGCCATTTCACCCAGGCGAAGCAATTCTTTTCCAACCTGTCCCATGGCAATCGAGGGGTTATTGAGTAAGCGATCATCCAATTGAAGGCCTTTTTCTTCTTCCTGTTCGGGAAAGAGGCGGTCGAGAACCGTGACAAAATAGCCAATAATAGGAAAAAGGACAATGGTATTAATAACATTAAAGAAGGTATGGGCCATGGCAATTTGTCTGGCAACATTGGGGATAATGTCCCCTTCCACACTTGTCAGGCTTCCAGAAATGCTGACGATAAATTCATAAATCGGATTGATTGTTGTCAAACTATCGGTGATAAAGATAAGGAGCATGACCCAAACGGCCCCAAAAACATTGATAAACAAGTGAATAAAGGCCGCCTTTTTAGCCGTATTGGTTGTCCCAATGGCCGACAATAAGGCCGTCACACAGGTGCCAATATTGGTTCCAATCAAGATTGGGATACAAATTGAAATAGCATCAGTGGCCCCAACACTTGAAAAAACCCCAGAAATAGCTAAGGCTTGCAAGAGCCCTAGAGAGGCACTACTGCTTTGAACCAATGCCGTTATCACAGTTCCAATTAAAAGTCCCAATAAGGGGTTTTTCCCATAGGTTGTCAAAAGATAAATAAAGGTATCATTGCCACGCAGGGGTTCCATAGCGATTGACATGGTTGCAATGCCAAAGAAAAGAATCCCAAAGCCAAGGACAATACTCCCCAGATCGCGATTTTTTTTAGTCTTACTAAACAAATTTAAAATAGCACCTAAGCCAATAAAAAGGGGAGCAATCTTCGACACATTAAAGGCAATCATCTGGGCCGTAACAGTGGTCCCAACATTAGCCCCTAAAATGACCCCAGCTGCTTGGATCAAGCTCATTAAAGACGCATTGACAAAGCCAATCACCATTACTGTTGTCGTACTTGAGCTCTGAACGATCATCGTTACCAGAACACCAACTAATATTGCTTTAAAGCGATTACTTGTCAAAATTTCCAGTAATTGTTTCATTTTTGTGCCAGCAACAGTTTTTAAACCGTCACTCATCATATTCATACCGAAAATAAAAAGTCCCAATCCTCCGAAAAGACCAATTACCATATCGAGTGTCATATCTCCTCCAATTTTAACTCATTCCAGTTTTTTTTCTTATCAAATCGTGTATATTCTAACATTAAATCGACTTAATTCATACTGCTTTATGGATTTTTTAAATTTCTTTTTTGTTAATTTACCCTGATTTTTTAGGTCTCTAAAAGTTCAACTTGACAAAAGCGCACTTATTTGCTATCCTTTTATTATGGGTGGAATCCCGAATAACCGTCCCTTTTTTGAGGGCGGTTATTTTTATTTATTTATTTTTTCAGGAGGTTAATATGTCTGATTTTACAATGGCAGAAATTGTGAGTCTCGCAAAAATGCGAGGTATTATTTTCCCCGGCTCAGAGATCTACGACGGCTTGGCCAATAGTTGGGATTATGGGCCCTTGGGCGTTGAAATGAAAAACAACGTAAAACAGGCCTGGTGGAAAAAATTTGTTCAAGAATCCCCTTATAATGTCGGTATCGATGCAGCTATCCTAATGAACCCTAAAACTTGGGAGGCTTCTGGTCACCTTTCTGGTTTTAGTGACCCACTAATGGACTGCAAGTCTTGTAAAGCTCGCTTTCGAGCCGATAAAATTATCGCTGATGATTTTCTAAAAAAGGATGAAGATATTGTTGTTGATGGCTGGTCTAATGTTGAGATGCTTGATTATATCCAAAGTAATCAGTTAAAATGCCCCAACTGTGGGAAGTCTGATTTTACCGATATCCGCCAATTTAATTTAATGTTTAAAACCTTTCAAGGGGTTAATCAAGATACCGCCAGTGAGGTTTTTCTAAGACCGGAAACAGCCCAAGGTATTTTTGTTAATTTTAAAAATGTCCAGCGAACGACCCGTAAAAAAATTCCCTTTGGGATTGCCCAAATTGGTAAATCCTTCCGAAATGAAATTACACCCGGTAATTTTATCTTTAGAACCCGTGAATTTGAACAAATGGAACTGGAATTCTTCTGTGCTCCAGGAACGGACCTGGAATGGTTTGATTATTGGAAAGATTTTTGCAAAAATTGGCTCTTTGAACTGGGTATGAAAGAGGATAATATCCGCTTTAGAGACCATGAACAAGAAGAGTTATCGCATTATAGCAATGCCACCACCGATGTTGAATTTAAATTTCCTTTTGGTTGGGGTGAACTATGGGGAATTGCTGACCGCACCGATTATGACCTTAAGCAACACCAAGAATTTTCCGGTAAAGACATGCATTTTACTGATCCTTTAACCAATGAAAAATACATCCCCTATTGCGTTGAACCCTCCTTAGGGGCTGATCGGATCTTTTTAGCCTTTCTTTGCAATGCCATGGAAAAAGAAACCATCACCAATGGCGACAAAGAAGAAGAACGAAAGGTCCTGCGGATTCATCCCTTTTTATCAGCCTACAAGGCAGCGATCTTACCACTTTCTAAAAAGCTTAGTGAACCGGCTCAAGATGTTTACCAATTACTGGCCAAAGACTTTATGGTCGAATACGATGAAGCTGGCAGTATTGGCAAACGCTACCGACGGCAAGATGAAATCGGAACACCTTTTTGCATCACCATTGATTTTGAGACCCCTGAAGACCATAGTGTGACCATTCGTGATCGCGATACCATGGATCAAATCAGGCTTCCCATTAATGAAGTCAGTGACTATATTCGAAAACATATTTCTTTTTAAATTAT
>CAZJGM010000109.1:0-5229 GCA_964545675.1 uncultured Lachnospiraceae bacterium
GTGATCAATGTGGGTTTAAGTTAAATGGAAGGGGTTAAGTTAATGGGGAAAAAACACCTATCTGAAGAAGATATAAAGGCCAGATATATAACACCGGCAATAACAGATGCTGGCTGGGATATTAAAAAACAGATGCGTTTAGAATATGCTTTTACAGCCGGGCGCATTATTCTTCGTGGAAACATTACGGCTAGAGCTAAGCGGAAACGAGCAGACTATCTCCTCTCTTATAAAAAAAATTTCCCTTTAGCTATCGTTGAAGCAAAAGATAATAACCATTCGATGGGTGCTGGTCTTCAACAGGCCATCGCTTATGCGAAAGCCCTTGATATTAATTATGTCTATGCCTCTAATGGCGATGGCTTTGTCGAACAAAATCTTATCACTGGCCAGGTGAGTGAACTACGCCTTGACGAGTTTCCTTCACCGGAAGATTTGTATCTTCGCTATAAAAGAGATAAAAATATAAATGGGACTGAGGAAAAAATTCTTCTTGAACCCTATTACTATGTCCCAAATTACAAGACCCCCAGATATTATCAGCGGATCGGAATAAATAAGACAGTAGACGCAATCGCTAAAGGAAGCGATCGATTACTCCTTGTTTGTGCCACTGGTACCGGAAAAACATATATGAGTTTTCAAATCATCTATCGTCTTTGGAAGGCTGGCCTCAAGAAAAAAATATTGTTTTTAGCCGATCGCAATATTTTAATCGACCAAACCATGTCAGGAGACTTTAAACCCTTTAGTGGAAAGATGACAAAGGTTAAAAATAAAAACCTGGATAGTTCCTATGAAATTTATTTAGCCCTTTACCAACAACTTGCTGGTGATGATGGTGAAGAAGCTTATCTGCAGTTTCAGCCGAATTTCTTTGACCTCATTGTAATTGATGAGTGCCACAGAGGAAGTGCAAAAGAAGAATCGGCATGGCGGAAGATCCTTGATTATTTTTCATCTGCTACTCATGTGGGCTTAACGGCTACACCTGTTGAAAGCAAAGAAGCATCAAATCAAAGCTATTTTGGTCAGCCAATTTATGAATATTCCCTTAAACAAGGAATTGACGATGGCTTTTTAGCCCCTTATAAAGTAATTCGAATCGGTTTAGATAAAGACATGGAAGGCTATCGGCCAGAAGTTGGAAAAGTCGATAAACATGGCTATGAAATTGAAGACCGTGAATATAATGTGAAAGACTTTGATCGAAGGCTAGTCATTGATGATCGAACCCGTGTGATCGCAGCAAAGATCACTGAATTTTTAACAAAAACAGACCGCTTCAGTAAAACCATTGTCTTTTGTGTGGATATTGAACATGCCGAGCGAATGAGGCAGGCACTTATTAATGTCAATAAAGATCTTTATGTCAAAGATAACCGCTATGTAATGCGAATCACAGGTGATAATGATGAAGGAAAAGCCCAGCTTGAAAATTTCATTGATGAAGAAAGTACCTATCCCGTCATTGCCGTAACAAGTAGACTGATGTCGACTGGTGTGGATGCGAAGATGTGTAAATTAATTGTCCTTGAAAATAACATCAACAGCATGACCGAATTTAAACAGATCATTGGTCGTGGAACGCGGCTTCTTGAAGATTATGGCAAGACCTATTTTACCATTATGGATTTTAGAAATGCCAGTCGCCTCTTTGCTGATCCGGCTTTTGATGGAAAAGCAGAAGTAGTCATTGAACACGATGGCAATGCTCCGATCAATGATCCGACTGCCGAAGAAGGCCAAGAAGAGGAAGAAAATAATGATGGCGTTAAAGAAGGCAATGATGGTTATCAAGTAGGAGCCATCCTAGCACCTGATGGCGAAGGTGACGATAAGCCACGAAAATATTATGTCGGTGATGTCTTGGTCAAAGTCCTCTCCGAGCGTGTACAATATGTTGATAAAAATGGCAAGCTCATTACGGAGAGTCTCGTTGACTATACCAAGAAAAACATTTTACAACAGTATGCCCATTTAGGTGACTTTTTAAAAAAATGGACAAGAGCAGAAAAAAAACAAGCAATTATTGATGAACTACAAGATGATGGTGTCCTTTTAGAAGCAATAAGAGAGGAACTCGGAAAGACAGACTTGGATGACTTCGATTTGATTTGTCATTTAGCTTATGATCAAGCCCCTTTAACCAAACAAGAACGTGCAAACAATGTCAGAAAACGTTCCTATCTCTATAAATATTCAGATGTGGCCAAACAGGTCCTTGAGGCACTTCTTGATAAGTACGCCGATGACGGCATTAAAGAAATCGAAGATACAAAAGTACTTGAACTTAAAGAGTTTGCTAAAATTGGAAGTCCAATGAAAATTGTAAAAGCCTTTGGTGGTAAAAAAGCCTATCTAAAGGCAGTACAGGAACTCGAAAATGAACTATATTATGCATAAAAAAAGAAGGTAGGTATAGGCAATAATGGCAATGGGTAATTTTGTAAAACGAATTCAAAATATAATGAGAAACGACTCCGGTGTTAATGGTGATGCGCAACGAATTGAGCAAATTGTCTGGATTCTTTTCTTAAAAATATATGATGCAAAAGAAGAAACATGGGAATTTCATGATGACAACTACGCTTCTATCATTCCTGATGGTTTAAAGTGGCGAAATTGGGCGGTCGATCGTAAAGATGGGCAAGCATTGACGGGGGATGCACTTCTTAATTTTGTCAACAATGAGCTCTTCCCTGCTCTAAAAGACTTGGAAATTGATGAAGAGACCCCAATGAGTCAGGTAATTGTTCGCTACGCCTTTGAAGATGCCAACAACTATCAAAAAGATGGCGTCCTCCTTCGTCAAGTGGTCAATGTCATTGATGAGATTGACTTTACCGAATATCAGGAACGCCATGAGTTTGGAACGATTTATGAATCCTTCCTAAAAGATCTTCAAAGTGCCGGGAATGCTGGAGAATTTTACACACCAAGGGCCGTAACGGATTTTATGGTCCAAGTCGTTAAACCCCTCCTGGGCGAGAAAGTTGGTGACTTTGCCTGTGGGACTGGTGGGTTTTTAGTCTCGGCTTTAAAAGCTTTAGAAAAGCAGATTGACAACTCTTTAGAGAATAGAGAAATCTACAATCAATCGGTTTACGGCATTGAAAAAAAAGCCCTGCCACATTTGCTGTGTGTAACCAATATGCTGATCCACGATATCGATGATCCCAATATTTTTCATGGCAATGCCCTAGAAATCGATTATAAGGATTTACGAAAAATGGACCCTTTTGATGTCATCTTAATGAATCCACCCTATGGCGGCAGTGAAAAAGACAGTGTAAAAGTTAATTTCCCAACAGAACTTAGAAGCTCTGAAACAGCAGATTTATTTATGAGTGTGATCATGTATCGGCTTAAGAAAAACGGGCGATGCGGGGTCATCATCCCCGATGGCTTCTTGTTTGGGATAGATAATGCAAAATCCAACATCAAGAAAAAATTGTTTAGTGAATTTAATGTTCACACTGTGGTCAGAATGCCCCATAGCGTTTTTGCTCCTTATACCTCAATACGAACAAATATCTTATTTTTTGATAATAGCAAAGCAACAGAAGAAACTTGGTTTTACCGGATGGATATGCCAGAAGGCTATAAAAATTTTTCAAAAACGCGACCCATGAAAGTGGACCATTTTTCTAAAGTAATGGCTTGGTGGGAGGACCGAAAAGAAATCGAAATCGATGGCTTTCCCAAAGCAAAGAGATACAGTATAAGTGAAATTGCCGATCGAGCTTATAATATCGATCTTTGTGGCTTCCCTCAAGAAGAAGAAATAATTCTTGAGCCAATGGATCTTATTCACGTATACCAAAAAAAGCGAGCATCGCTTAATGCCGAGATCGATCATGTCTTGGAAGAAATTACGGCCATACTTGGAGTCAATAAATGAATGCACAAGATTTAAAAAATAGTATCCTCCAATTAGCCATCCAAGGCAAGCTGGTTGAACAACGAAAAGAAGAAGGCACAGGCAAGGAATTACGTGATCAGATTAGAGAAGAAAAAGAAAAGCTGATTAAAGAAGGAACGATTAGAAAGCAGAAGAAACTTCCAAAGATTAGTGAAGAAGAAATTCCCTTTGATATTCCTGAGAGTTGGGAGTGGGTTAGATTAAAACAAATTACAAACATAACAGGTGGTTATGCATTTAAGAGTTCCAATTACAGCGAAAAAGGTGTACGAGTAATAAGGATATCAGACTTTAATGAAAGAGGTTTTGTAAACAATAAAATTGTTAGGCACCTTTATGATAGTTCACTTGAAACGTATTTGCTTGAAAAAAACAATATATTATTATGTATGACTGGGGGAACTGTAGGCAAGAGTTTATTTATTGAAGAAATCAATGAACCAATGATGACAAATCAAAGAGTAGCGACAATTAAAATCAATCCTAAAATTTCACCAGAGTATGTTAATTATACAGTTCTCTCATCTGTGATACAAAAGATTATTAAAACTAGTAAAAACTCAACGAATGATAACATTTCTATGAATACAATTAAAGAATTTCTTATTCCCCTCCCTCCCCTTGCAGAACAAAAGCGAATCGTGACAAAAATTGAAGAACTTATGCCTTATGTGGAAAAATATGATATCGCCCATTCTAAAGTAGAAGTGCTTAATAAAAAATTTCCCGAGGACATGCAAAAATCCATTTTACAATATGCCATTCAAGGTAAGCTGGTGGAACAACGAGAAGAAGAAGGAACAGCTGAAGAACTTTACAAGCATATTCAAGAAGAAAAGAAAAAGCTAATCAAGGAAGGCAAGATTAAAAAAACAAAGAAACTTGCGGAGATTACTGAAGAAGAAATTCCTTTTGCTATACCTGAAAATTGGAAATGGGTAAAATTGGGAGATGTTTTTAATATAATAATGGGACAATCACCAAAAGGGAAAAATGTCTTTAAAAATGGTGATGGTATTGAATTCCATCAAGGAAAAGTATTCTTTGGCGAAGATTACTTAGAGGAATCTAATCAATCAACAAATAAACCAATAAAAATTGTTGGGAGTAATACTATTTTGCTTTGTGTTCGGGCACCTGTAGGCATTATCAATATAACAAAGAGAAAAATATGTATAGGAAGAGGATTATGTGGGATTAATACATTATGCAGAATGGATGCTAGATTTGTTATGAATACTCTTAGAGCTTTTAAAAATGATTTTATGAGGAAGGCTACAGGGACAACTTTCACTGCAATTACA
>CAZJGM010000110.1:0-5105 GCA_964545675.1 uncultured Lachnospiraceae bacterium
TCGCCATGGTCTACGACGATCAACCCTTTCTAGCAGAAGACCAGGTTAATTATATAGGTGAGCCCATTCTTTTAGTGGTTGGCCAAGACCGCAACATTATTAAGCAAATCATGGCAGAAATTGTCGTCGAGTATGAAGACCTACCAGCGATCAATTCAATTGATGAATCAATTGCCCGACCGGATAGCTACACTTTTGCTGATGGCAAAAATACCATTAGCTATTCCTTTGCTAAAGGGGATGCTGAGGCAGCAATTGAAAAATCTAAAAAAGTATTTGAAGACCGCTTGCAAACCGGCTACCAAGACCATGCCTATTTAGAAACCCATTCATTTACTGCGAAGATAGAGGATGGGATTGTCATTCTTCAGGGGTCAATGCAATGCCCCTATTATGTCCTTGCAGCAATGACGGCTGGCCTTGGACTAGATGAATCAAAAATACGGGTTATTCAAGAGCCGACTGGCGGGGGCTTTGGCGGTAAGGAAGATTACTCCTCTATACCGGCTGTTTTGTGTGCCGTGGCAGCCATCAAGACCGCTAAGCCGGTCCACCTTATTTATGACCGAAAAGAGGATATTGTCGCTTCAACCAAGCGACATCCTTCTGATATTACCATAAAAAGTTACCTTGATGAGGATAATCGGATTATCGCCATGGACATCGATATAAAACTTGATGGTGGTGCTTATGCGGCCTTGTCAAGCGTAGTCCTCCAAAGAGCCATTTTCACGTCAACGGGAGTCTATAATATTGAAAACCTTAAGGTTAAAGGCCAAGTGTATGCGACCAATAAGGTCGTTAGCAGTGGTTTTCGTGGTTTTGGCGGCCCCCAGGCCATTTTTGCAATTGAGATGCATCTAGAAAACATTGCCCTCGCCCTAGGCCTTGATCCCTTACAATTTAAAAGTCGGCATTTTTTAAGAGATGGCGACCAATCTTGTACCCAAGGCGGTTTTCTTAACCCCCTAAAACTTGATCAAATGGCTGAATCAATCAATCAGGCGTCAGGCTATTCAAAAAAAAGAAAGGCCCTAAAGAGCCAGGAGAAATTATCGGGGATTGGCTTTTCGATGTTTGCCCATGGTTGTGGCTTTACCGGGGCGGCAGAGGCCGATATTCTAAAATCGAAAGTAAAGCTTAAAAAGTATCAGGACGGGACGGTGGGAATTTTTGTCGCCAATGTCGAAATGGGCCAGGGTGTCTCGACGACACTGGCAAAGATTGTCGCTAAGGAAATTGGCATTCCTTTGGAGATGGTTATTTATAAGGGTGTTGATACCAAGTATTGTCCTGATTCTGGCCCGACAGCGGCATCACGGTCAGTCTTAATTATCGGCAAGATGCTCCAAGATTGTGCCCAGGAAATAAAGGTGCGTTGGGGGGAAGATGAAATTGAGATCATTAGAACCTATTTAAGCCCAGAGGGAATTATCTGGGATGATAAAAACTTTGTCGGTAGTGCCTATCCTGATTATTCTTGGGGAGCTATGGTCGTCGATATTCAAATTGATCCTGTAACTTACCAAGTAGAAGTAAAAAAAATATGGGCTGAGTATGATATTGGCACTGCGATTGACCGAAAGATTGTTCAAGGGCAGATTGAAGGTGGTATTGTTCAAGGCCTAGGCTATAGTTTAATGGAAGAGTTTGATTGCTACAAGGGCGAAGCCCGGCAAAAGTCCTTTACGACTTATACGATTCCGACGGCCGGGGATTTTCCGCGACCACAAGTAAAGCTGGTTGAAAACCCGAGAAAAAATGGACCTTTTGGCGGCGGTGGCCTTGGTGAATTACCCTTAGTTGGGGTCGCCCCAGCACTGGCCAGTGCCGTTCAAAATGCCTTGGGTAAAAAAGTGGGCAAGATTCCAATCACAGCGGAAATGATTAAGGAGTTGTTAAATGATAAAAATTGAATTTGTGCTTAATGGAAAGAAAACAGCGATTATGGATGATCCGACCAAGAGACTGCTTGATATTCTCCGTGATGATTATGGACTGACCGGGGCCAAAGAGAGTTGCGGTGAGGGTGAGTGCGGGGCTTGTGCCGTCCTGATGGATGGCAAGCTGGTTAATTCTTGCCTAGTGGCGGCGGTGGCAGTCATCGATAAAGAAATCCTGACCATTGAAGGCTTTCGTAAAAGCAAACGTTTTGAAGCGATTGCAAGGGGTTTTGAAAAAGCCGGCAGTGTCCAATGTGGTTTTTGTACGCCTGGATTTGTCATGGCTACTGAAGCCCTGCTTAGGCAAAATCCTCATCCGACCCAAGCAGAGGTCATCACCGCTATCGAGGGCAATCTTTGTCGGTGTACCGGCTACAATATGATTGTTGAGGGAGTCTTGATCGCTGCAAAGGAAGGGGAAGGACTATGGTAGAAAGCGTTCGCCCTAAAAACCTAGGCCAAGCACTTGAAATGAGGCCGGGTGCAATCCCCTTTGCCGGTGGAACGGACTTGATGGTAAAGCACCAGGCCACAAGTGGGGCCTTACCAGATTTTTCGAAAAATATTTTATATATTGGAGACCTTAGTGAACTTAAGGGGATTGAAATTAGTCAAGAAGGGATTCGAATCGGGGCCGGGGTAAAATTATCGGCCCTGCTTGAAGAGCAAGGGATTCCTGATTATATAAAGCGGCCAATACAAGGGATAGGCTCACCGGCAATACGAAATTTAGGGACAATCGGGGGAAACATCTGTAATGCCTCCCCAGCCGGAGACAGTATCCCCCTGTTTTATGCCCTTGATGCCCGCCTCAAGCTTGTTTCGACAAAGGGGAGTCGGACGATTGGCATTTCTGACTTTATTAAAGGGCCAGGAAAAACTGACCTTGGCGGGGATGAGATTCTAACAGAGCTTTTTATTCCAAGCTATGATGGCCATAAGTGGGCCTATCGAAAAATTGGGGCCCGAAAAGCAAATGCAGTATCGAAGTTAAGCGTATTTATTATGGCTACTATTGACCAATCACTAATCAAAGACATCCGCATAGCCTTGGGGGCAATGGGACCGATCGTTATCAGAAGCCGAGTCATTGAAAAAAATTGATTGGTCTTAAGAAAGAAGACGTGCCTGCTCTTATCGACGATGTTTTACAAGCTTATGGACAGATGATTAGCCCGATTAGTGATGTCAGGTCAACAAAGGATTATCGGCGAGATGTGGCCTTGGGTGTCCTAAGAGACTTAATCGAAAAAGATTTAATCTGATAGGATCGAAAGAGACTATGTGGAAAAATATGTGGCAAGTAAAAAAACTCTAGCTAAGATCGATTAATTAAAATCGCTTATGGTAGAGTTTCTTTTTTTCTGGCATTGCTAGCTTATTATTATCTGAACGCTCTAATGCTTTGATAATTCTTATCCCTTGCCTTTTTATGAATCATCCCTAATTTAAAGGCGACACGACTATGAAGAAAATAAATAAATCTTTTCATATCTTATTTTCTATAGTATGATAAAAAAGATTAAAACAAGACCATTTAATTATGAAAGGAAAGACTAAAAGTGATAAAAATTGAAAGCAAAGCTGATATACTGGCTGTTTTAGAAATGCCATACAATGACTATCTAAAGACGATCGCAAGCCATGCTAAAGAGATCCACATTAAGAACAATAATAATATCTTAAGGGCAACGGCCATGCTCGGTTATGATAATATTTGTAAAAACCAATGTCTATATTGTGGTATGCGGGCTGCTAATACGGTCATTAAGCGGTATCGGATGGCTAAAGAAGACATCATTTCCTTAGCCTTAATGGCAGCAGACAATGGCTTTAAAGGCCTGTTTTTAATTTCTGGTGAAGATCCTAAGTATGGCTTTGAAAATCTTCTCTATGCCATTGAAAAGGTAAAGGCTTTCGGTTTTCATATTAGCCTTGCCACAGGCGAATTTTCAAAAGCCCAATATCAAGAGCTTCATGCAGCCGGTGTTGACGAATATGTTTTAAAATTTGAAATGGCCCAAGAAGCAGTTTTTAATCGGCTAAATCCGTCAACAACCTTTAAAAAACGGATGCAAGGGATTGAGTGGATCAAAGAAAGTGGTATGAAGCTAGCCTCTGGCAATATCGTTGATTATCCGGGCCAAACAAATGCCGATCTAGCTGAAGATATACTGCTGATGAAAGACCTTGACATAAGTTGGGCTCCGGTTATCCCCTATCTTCCGGCTAAAGGAACACCCCTTCAAGCTGAAGGTGGCCGAGGTAGTCTGGAAAAAAACCTGAAGGAGATTTCAATTCTTCGTATAATGATGCCTGATCTTAATATTACCGCCCAACAGCCAGGACAAGACCTTGCCAAGGGTTTTGCTGACCCTGAGGGGAATCTCAATGCCCTTAATGCTGGGGCCAATATGCTTTTTGCTGATATTTTACCGGCCGATTATGTTGAAAAATTTAGCGTTGTCGATAATCGAATAACCCTTGGCTTAGAACATATTAAAAGAATGGCTGACTTATCAGGGATGGAACTTAAGTTTTAAGGCATATATTTTAATTAGAAATAGAATTTTACCACTGTCACCAGTAAAGAGGCGAATCGTTTATCTTTTTTATTGGTGTTTTTTTATCTAAATTAAGATATAAAGATATAATTGCCGGACATACTAATTATAATCATCTTATCGGGTATGATTATTGTACTAGCAAGGATTCGTAAAGGGCTAAATTAATTTTAAAACGAGGAGAAATACCGATGACTATAATCGAAACAAATAACCTGACCAAGTATTATGGAAAATCTTTAGGGATAAAAGATGTCAATTTAAATGTAAAAGAAGGTGAAATATTTGGCTTTATCGGTCCAAATGGGGCTGGTAAATCAACGACGATCAGGTTACTACTAAGTCTGATCTACCCAACATCAGGTCAGGCTAGCTTATTTGGTAAAGATGCGATCAAACATGGTCCGGAAGTTAGAAAAAAGATTGGCTACCTTCCTTCGGAAGTTTTTTACTATGACAAAATGAAGGTGATTGATCTCTTAAATTATTCAGCCAGTTTTTATGACAAGGACTGCACGAAGAAAACCAAAGAATTAGCCGATATTATGGAACTTGATTTAAAGAGACGGATTGAAGACCTATCTTATGGCAACAAGAA
>CAZJGM010000111.1:0-5073 GCA_964545675.1 uncultured Lachnospiraceae bacterium
TGGTTAAAACGATAGTTTTATATAGTTGGGTCAAAATTGGATGATGTAAGATCAAAAATGCTAGCAAGATATCTTGCTAGCATTTTTAATCATTTATGAAAAAAACACTAGAAAAATGCAGTATTAAAGTCAGTGATTTTTAGCTAAAAATGATTTATTTTCTATAAAGGGGTATAATGTCATTATGTGGTTTACATAACTTTTTTAAAGGTGAAAGAGAGGGAGAATGGATAGACTTAGAGATTATAGTAAAAAATATCCGGTGACAAGCATTCTTTTGTTAATTATGGTTATTTATTTTATCATTATCAGTTTTAATGGTGGCACAAATAATGTTCAAGCACTTATACGCTTTGGGGCCTTGTACCCACCGCTGATCAAAGAATTTAATCAGTATTATCGATTGTTTACGGCTATTTTTATTCATATCGGAATTATGCATTTATTATTTAATGGCTACGCCCTTTATTTATTTGGGACCCAGCTTGAAAGCTTGATGGGCCATGGAAAATTTTTATTGTTTTTTTTATTAACCGGCTTAGGTGGAAATTTAGCAACCTATTTTTTTACCGTTAATACTGTTTCGGCTGGTGCATCAGGAAGTTTATTTGGTTTGTTTGGGGCGTTTTTATATCTGATTCAACGCCATCGGGAGATGATCAGTCCAGAAGGCAGAAAATCAATTTTAGTCTTGCTTGGCATTAATTTAGTCTTTACCTTGCTTGTACCAAACATTAGTGTTACTGCTCATTTTGGTGGCTTTATCATTGGTTATCTACTGTCCTATTTCTTTATAAAATAAAAGGAGGCAAAATGAAAAAACAAAAGATCGTCGTTATTGGATCAGGCTTAGGCGGCTTGGCCTGTGCAGCTTACTTGGCAGCGGAAGGCCATCAGGTTGATATTTATGAAAAAAACAATCAAGTTGGTGGAAAACTTAATATTTTAGAGCGAGAGGGTTTTAAATTTGATTTAGGACCGTCAATTTTTACCATGCCCCATATTTTTCATGAATTATTTGCCAAAGCCAATAAGGATATGGATGATTATTTCACCTTAAAACCAGTATTACCCCATTGGCGGAATTTTTTTGAAGATGGAAAAATAATTGATTTGATCCCCTTTGACAAGAAAAATAAATTCCGAGTGACCAATGTTGAAGAAATAGATAAACGGCAATTGGAAGCCTTTTTAACCTATTCAAAAGATCTTTATGATCGGGTTGAAGAAGGTTATTTTTCAAAAGGCCTGGATACCCTAAAGGGGAATTTACAAGAATATGGGGGGGTAAGTTTATTAAAAGATTTTAATGCTTACTCGGATATGGATAGCCAAGTCCGAAAATACATCGATAATCCTTACCTGGTCCATATTCTTAATTTTTTTGTTAAGTACGTGGGGTCATCGCCTTATAATGCTCCGGCTCTGCTTAATTTACTTCCTTATATTCAATATGAATTTGGCCTCTGGTATGTGGAGGGGGGAATGTATAACCTCGCTAGGGGACTTGAACGCTTGCTTTTGGAACTGGGTGTAAACATTCACTTAAATTCAGAAGTTGTTAAAATAAAAACCGATAAGCACCAAGCAGAGTCAATCAGACTTTCTGGCGGCGAAGAAGTAGCGGCTGATTTTATCGTCTCCAATATGGAAGCAATTCCCGCTTATGAAAAATTATTGGATGTTAAAAAAAGTGTTTTGAGAAAGCTTGAAAAATTTGAACCGACCTGTTCCGGTTTGGTTATTCATCTGGCCTTAAAAAAAGAATACTCACAGCTGGCCCATCATAATTTCTTTTACTCCAACAATCCTAAAAAACATTTTAAAAGCGTTTTTGAAGATAAAAAATTACCAGGAGATCCAACGATCTATCTGGTCGCACCGACTCGAACGGATAAGACGCTGGCACCAGAAGGCCATGATAATTTAAAAATATTGCCCCATATCCCCTATTTATCAGAAGATTCAAATTTAGAGGACTACCAAGACTTGAAAGAAAAAATCTATTTAAAGTTAGAGCGAATGGGACTTAAAGATTTAAGAGAAAATATCCTTTTTGAAGAAATTTTAACACCTTTTGATATTCAAGAGATGTATTATTCAAATAAGGGATCAATCTATGGGGTGATTTCGGATAAGAACAAAAATTTAGGCCTTAAGATCCCTAAAAAAAGCAGTGAATACGATAATTTGTATTTTGTTGGCGGTAGTGTCAATCCTGGTGGGGGCATGCCCATGGTCACCCTTTCGGGGATTAATACAGGCAAAGCGATTATCAGGACAAAAAAATAAGAGCATTAAAAAGGAGAATGGATGCGTTTTTTAAAAAAGATTAGGGGGGAAATGAGTGTAGCCTTATTGCGCTATCCCTTAACGGCTCTTTTCTTAGTGGCCGCAGCGATTGCTAATGGCCTTACCATTGAAGGAAGTCTAGATTATAGTAATTATCTACTAACTTTTTTGGTCGGTGGATTTTTAGCCTTTACCTTACAGGCCGTTTGGGAGCGATTTTTTAATAAAAAATTATACCGCTTGCTACTAATGGCTTTGGGTTTAGTTTTGACCCTTGCTTATTTTTTGGTGGTTAGGAATGTAGAAACGATCGATCTGGTGACTGGTCTGCGGACAATGGTCATTCTTCTGGCCTTGGCAGTCGCCTATATTTACCTACCGTCGGTTAAGAGTCAGACTAGCTTTAGTCATAGCTTTTTAATTGCCTTTAAAGCTTTTTTCACGGCCCTTCTTTTTTCACTGGTTCTTTATCTGGGTATCAGTCTGATTTTGGGAGCCGTTGATCTGCTACTTTTTAAAATACCGACGACCCTCTATCTCCATAATTTAAATGTTGTCGGTATTATTTTTGCACCGCTTTATTTTCTCTCTTTAATACCTCTTTATCCAGGCCATAGTAATTCTTTGGAGGATCAGGGGGAATTAAAGACTCATTACCCAAAGTTTTTAGAAATATTAATTTCTTATATTATTATTCCCCTTTTATCGGTCTACACCCTGATTCTTGTTCTTTACATTGGCTTAAATGTGAGCGGGGATTTTTGGACCGATAATCGCCTTGAACCGATGCTCGTTGGTTTTGCCATTGCTGTTATTGTAATTCATATCTTAGCCAGTGGCCTAAAGAATTCATTTGTGGATTGCTTTCAAAAGATTGCGCCGAAGGTTTTAGTGGTTCTTGTTTTATTTCAGATTATTGCCTCACTCTTAAGGATCCAAGAAATGGGCATTAGTCATGGGCGTTATTATGTGATTCTCTTTGGTTTTTTTGCCCTTGTATCAGGTCTTATTATCAGTCTAAAACCCTTTAAAAATGTTGATAAAAATGGGCTTATTGCCTTATTATTTATTGTCGTTTCGCTTTTTTCGATTACACCCCCACTTGATGCCTTTACGGTCGCTTATAATAATCAAATGGGTCGTTTAACGAGGACTTTAGAGGAAAATAATATGATCGTCAGCCAAGAAATTATTCCGAATTCAGAAGTTTCCGAAAAAGATCAAGCAATTATTACAGATGCTGTAAATTATCTGATGATGATGGATTATCAGGTTGCCTACTTAGACGAGGACTTTGATCTTTATGAGGATTTTTATCAAACCTTTGGTTTTTATCAAAGCGTTGATTTTCCTTATGATCAAGCATCAATTTATTTAGAACTCGATCCAGAAGTCGCCATTGATATTTCAAATTATGATGTCCTCCTAAATTATAATGCCTATTATGAAAAAGAAGCTGAAGAAGAGTTTCTAATTGGGACCTTTGAAAAATCAGCCAAGGGCTTTAATCTTATTGAAGTGAGGCAATCACAAGCCAGTCAAATCCTGTTAAAGGATGAAGAGGGAAACATAGTAATGGTACTTGACATGAAAGATGTTTTTGATTATTTTAAGACCTTAGCAAATGATGATTTTCAAGGGGGCAAACAAATGTCACCAGCTGAAGCCACATTTACCTTGGAAAATGAAGAGGCCAGGCTGTCATTAGTGGCACGGTTTATCGGAATTAATAAAAATTCAGAAGAGCCAAACAATAATGGAGACTTTTACCTAATGATTAAAATTAAGGAATAAAGAGTAAAAAATGAAGGTTTTTAAGGAATATTTGTAAAAAAAGGGTATAATAAAAAGTACAGACAAGAAAAATAGTAAAGAGAGTGATAAGTTACGAGCTAAAAAAGAAAACGTTAACACTTTTGCATTAAGTCGATAGATTGTAAGATTGGAGGGAAAAATGGCCATTAATGCGCAATTGGAAAAATCTAAATGGTGTGATGCCCTGACATGCCCGATTAGACCTGAAATTATTTCTTCTTGGAATCGATGCAAACAAATGGCAGTAGATCGAGATGGTGGTCGTGGTCATATTATTTCTGATTCAGAATTGGCTGCTTGTCTTGAGAAAAAAAAGGAACTTCTTGATATTGCCAGACCAGTAATGGAGGGTCTTTTTGAGATCATTAAAGAAACCAGCTATAGTGTCGTCTTAACCGATGAAAATAGCGTTCTGATCGATACGATTATTAATGATGATATTTTAGCCATCCATGAAGAGTTAAATTTTGTTAAAGGGACTCTTTGGAATGAAAAAAATGTCGGAACCAATGCCATTGGCACTTGTCTAGCCATGGATCAGCCAGTTCAAATTATTGGCGAAGAGCATTATTGCACCAGTCACCACCGCTGGACCTGTTCGGCAGCACCGATTCACGATACGAGTGGCAAAATTATTGGTTGCCTTGATTTATCGGGACGGGCAAGTGATGTTCATACCCATACCTATGGGATGGTGGTCTCGGCGGCTAAAAATATTGAAACACAATTGGCTATTGTCGAATCCTATCGCTTGATGGATGTGGCCCTGGATTCGATTTTCAATGGCTTGATGATTATTGATACCAAGCTTAAAATTCAACGGGTTAATCAGCAAGTGTGTAAACTTTTTCAGATGGAAGAAGAGGATATTTTAAAACTGGAAATAGATCAAATTTTAAAAGATGTTGATATTGTCAATAATATTTTTATCAATAAGAAAAAATTTAGGTTATCGGATATTACCCT
>CAZJGM010000112.1:0-5035 GCA_964545675.1 uncultured Lachnospiraceae bacterium
TGTGTAAGGAAGCTAAATTTATTTTAGAATATCAATTTCACTCATTTAATTTAAGCAACTGATCTTGAAGGAGATAATTACTGGTATGACTAACTTTTGTAAAAAGAACGTGCAAAAATGATCCAATCAGTGTAATATTTAAGTAGACTTTTATTTTAATAGAGGATAAGCACAGGCTTAATCTTTCGATCAAAAGACATATAATTTTCAAAAGGAGGACTTATTATGAAACTTAAGGGTAATGTATTGGTGGCGCAAGGTGGTGGTCCTACCGCTGTAATAAATCAATCACTTGTCGGTGTCGTTTTAGAATCAAGAAAATTTCCACAAGTTGAAAAAATTTATGGAGCCCTTCATGGTGTTTGGGGAATTATCAATGAAGAGTTTTTAGATTTAACGCAAGAAACAACGAGTAATCTTGAAAGAGTGGCTATGACACCATCTTCAGCTCTTTATTCAACCAGGGATAAACCGGATGATGACTATTGCAATAAAATTCTTAAAGTACTTGAAGCTCATAATATTCGGTTTTTTTTCTATATAGGGGGAAATGATTCTGCTGATACAGTAAGGATCGTCAATGAAAAAGCAAATAAATCAGGTTATGAAATCCGAGTCATACACATACCAAAGACCATTGATAATGATATCTTAGTAAACGACCATTGTCCCGGTTATGGTTCAGCAGCAAAATTTGTTGCATCTGCTTTTATCGGCATTAATCTTGATGTAAAATCATTTGGTGGCGTTTATATTGGTGTTATTATGGGCAGACATGCCGGATTTTTAACAGCGGCTTCGGCAATGGCTCAAAAATATCCTGATGATGGCCCTCATCTTATTTATTTACCGGAGAGAACGTTTATTATTAAGAACTTCTTAAAGGATGTTGACCGCATCTATAAAGAACATGGAAAGTGTATTATCGCTGTTTCGGAGGGCGTTTGTGGTGAAAAAGGGACTCCTATAATTTCTAAAATCACAGAGAATGTTGAAAAAGATAGTCATGGTAATGTTCAATTATCCAGTACTAGTGCATTGGGTGACCTTTTAGCCGATGAGATAAAGCAAAACTTAGGAATTAAACGGGTTAGAAGTGGTACATTCGGCTATTTGCAACGGTCTTTTATGGGTGTTGTATCAGATGTTGACCAGCAAGAAGCAAGAGAGGTTGGCGAAAAAGCGGCCCAATTTGCCTTATGGAATAATATCGATGGGTCTGTTACGATTCACAGAACGGGTATGTATTCTGTCGATTATAAATTGACACCGCTAATTGAGGTTGCAAAATATACGCAATCAATGCCTGATAAGTTTATAAACGAGGAAGGTAATCATGTAACCCAAGCATTTCGGTATTATCTACTACCTCTTTTAGGTTCCAATATGCCTCAAGCACATCGGATACGGGCACCAAAAGTGGCTAAAAAATTAAACCCATCATGAAAAAATAAAATGATGAACTAAAAGTTAGTCCACCATAAATCGGTGATTTTGCATAAGCATCTCTTGACGAATCATTAGGCAAAAGTTATACTGGGTAAAAGAAACATGAGGAAAAGATGAATCATTTTATTGAATTTAGAAATGTTATAAAACGCTATCATATGGGGGAAGTGACCATTACGGCCGCCGATGGGATTAACTTTAATGTCGATAAGGGGGAATTTGCCGTTATTGTTGGGCCAAGTGGGGCCGGTAAAACATCGGTCCTTAATATCCTCGGCGGAATGGATAGTTGTGATGAAGGCGATGTCTTTGTCGACGAGAAAAATGTCGCTCTCTTGAATCGAAAAGAATTAGCTCAGTATCGGCGATTTGACACAGGATTTGTCTTTCAATTTTACAATTTAATTCCCAATTTGACCGCTGTTGAGAATGTTGAATTGGCAACCCAGATCTCTGCTGATCCCATGGATGCCGAAGAAGCTTTAAAGGATGTCGCCTTAGAAGACCGGATGGCTAACTTCCCCTCGCAACTTTCAGGTGGTGAACAACAACGTGTTGCTATTGCTAGAGCCCTTGCTAAACGACCGAAACTCCTTCTTTGTGATGAACCAACAGGAGCCCTTGACTATAATACCGGAAAAAATATTTTAAAATTATTGCAAGATACCTGCCGGCGTGAAAAAATGACAGTTATTTTGATCACTCACAATACGGCGATAACACCGATGGCTGATAAGGTTATTAAAATGAAAAATGGAAAAGTGAGTAAGAGCTATATTAATGCAACCCCAGTAGCGATTGAAGATATTGAATGGTAGATAGTTACTCGCATATCAAGGTATAAAAAATTGCCAGTCCTATTAAGGGACTGGTTATTTTTATCTTTATTAATTTTTAAAAATTAGGATGTTCAATAAAAAACTATCATTTAAACTATACATTATAAGATTTATCTTGTAAGATAAATAAGTTAAATAAGAAAAAAGAGGAAATGATGAAAAATCTAAAGGAAATTTTAAATAGTGACATTTTACCAAAGGTGACAAAACCGATTACTTATCTAGGAAATGAGCTTAACGCTGTTCATAAAGAAGTGGATGAAAAAATGATTCGCTTTGCTTTTGCTTTTCCAGATATCTATGAAGTGGGTATGTCTCATTTGGGTCTAAAAATTCTCTACGGTTTATTAAATGATCAAGATGATATTTGGTGTGAACGAGTTTTTTCGCCTTGGATCGATATGGAAAAAGAAATGAGGCAACATAAAATCCCCCTTTATGGTCTAGAATCTCAGACTCCTATTGGAGAGTTTGACTTCCTTGGCTTTACACTTCAATATGAGATGAGCTATACGAATATTCTTAATATCCTTAATTTAGGGGAGATCCCATTAGAGTCCGTTGATCGCGATGAGAGCCATCCTTTTATTTTGGCAGGAGGGCCATGTGCTTATAATCCCGAACCCCTTGCTGATTTTATCGATTTATTTGTGATCGGAGAAGCCGAAGAATTGATCCTAGAATTAATGGATGTTTATAGGAAATGGAAAGAAGATGGGCTTGACCGACAGGTCTTTTTAAAAATGGCAGCAAGGCTTGAGGGGATTTATGTCCCAAGCTTATATGTGACGACCTATGATGAGCAAAGCAATTGCATCCAATCTTTTTCGCCCATTGCAGAAGAAGCAAAAGAAAAAGTTAACAAACGCTTTATCGCCGATTTAGACCAGGCCTATTATCCTTCTAAAATGATCGTTTCTTATACAGAAATTATTCACGATCGGATCAGCATGGAGATTTTTAGGGGCTGCGGGCGAGGTTGTCGTTTTTGCCAGGCAGGAATGATTTATCGCCCCACACGAGAGAAATCAATAGCGACGATTAAGGCCTGTATTGATGGTATTATTGAGGAAACGGGATATGATGAGATTTCACTGGCATCCCTAAGTTCAGGCGATTATAGTGAAATTGAACGATTAATTAAAGATTTAATCGATCGTTATGAAGATGAGCGAATCAGTGTCGCCTTACCTTCGCTAAGAATCGATTCCTTAAGTATCGAAATGCTTGAACAAATTCAAAAAATTCGAAAGACTGGTTTAACCCTAGCACCGGAAGCGGGAAGTCAACGGATGCGTGATATTATTAATAAGGGTGTTACTGAAAAAAATTTAATCGATACCGTTGAGTCGGCATTTTTAAAAGGTTGGGGCCATGTAAAACTTTATTTTATGGTTGGTCTACCTGGTGAAGAAGATGCTGATATTGAAGGAATCGCTGATCTTGGTCAAAAAGTTGTCAATACTTATTTAGGGGTTGATAAAGAGCTGAGAAATAGAAGTTTAAAATTAGTGATTTCGACCGCTTGCTTTGTACCCAAGGCCTTTACGCCTTTTCAATGGTTTGGCCAAAATGACCAAAAGACCTTTAAACGGAAGCAAGAACACCTTAAAAATACCATCAAAGACCGGAGGATTTCATACCGTTGGCATAATAGTGAGCTTAGTTATCTAGAAGCGGTTTTTGCAAGAGGGGATCGTCGTTTAGGCAGCGTTTTAAAACGAGCTTATGAAAAGGGTTGTCGCTTTGATGGCTGGCATGAGCAGTTTGATTATGAAAAATGGATTCAGTCTTTTGAAGAAGTAGGGATCGATCCAGACTTTTATGCCCTACGAGAACGGACCTATGATGAAATATTACCCTGGGATTTTATAAATATCGGTGTGACAAAGGCCTATTTAATCAAAGAACATCAACGAGCTCAAGAAGCAATTAAAACACCTTATTGCCGAGAAAAATGTTCCAATTGTGGGATCATGGAATTTAAAGAAGGATGGAAATGCAATGGTTAAGATGCAATATCAATTTTTACGGGATGAACGCTTACGGTTTTTGTCACACCTTAATCAACAACGTTTATTTCAACGGGCATTTCGTCGGGCTAATTTAGCGGTTGCTTATTCTCAAGGCTTTAATCCCCATCCTAAAATGTCCTTTGCTTTGGCAATGGCAGTGGGTTTGATTAGTGATTGTGAATATGGAGAAGTCATTTTGGAAGAAGGGATCACAGCGACTTTATTTATCGAAAAAATGAATCAGGTATTGCCGGATGGTCTAAAGATTCTAAAAGCAAGAATTGCCAATGATCACAAAGGATCGCTTTCGGCCATGCTTTTAGCCAGTGATTATGAGCTAAGGGTTAAAATTATAGAGGGCTTCAAAGAGGAAGACCTTAAAAAACACATTGGAAACTTTCTTAACCGAGATGAAATTTTTATCGAAAAACGAAATAAAAAGAAAAAAATGGTTAAGAAAGAAATAAGGGCTTATATTAATAAAATTGAATTAAAAAAGATTGATGATACAAGGCGAGCGACCTTAAATATTTCTCTTAATTATCTTGACCAACAAACAGTTAAGCCCCAGCTCATTTTGGAAAGTATTAATGACTATGAAAAATTAATCTTTGAAATAGACCCGACCATTCTTATTCACCGCAAAACGTTGACCATCACGGATCCTTTTTAAGAAAAAATGTTGATCGTTTGCATTTTTTGCTTGACTTCTGCTAAACTAATGCTATAATG
>CAZJGM010000113.1:0-4430 GCA_964545675.1 uncultured Lachnospiraceae bacterium
CAAAATTAATTGCGGCATTTCGCAGCAAAATCCCGTCATAAGTCGCAATGCTATAACCCATAGCAATAATTGGATTCATCAGCGGGGAAATGAGCATTGCTCCGATAATAACAGCCGTTGAATTAATGTTTAAGCCCACCGAGGCAACCACAATGGCACAAAAAAGAATAATTAAGGGGGCCCCTTTTAAACGAACATTGCCAATCATACTGGCATGGATGGCATCAGCATCCATTTGATCTTCTCTGATATCAAAGACATTTTTTTGAATATAATCGATCATCTTTATCTCCACAATTTATTTGTTGCTATTATATACTCTAATGACCCAAACTTCCACCTAAAAAAAACCCGTCTAATAGGTTAAATAATCACTTTTTTATCAGTTCCCTAGCTGTTAGGCCCATTAACCGTGAAAAAAGCCCCTGAATTTAGACAGTCACTCCCATCAATTCAGAGGCTTTTTTTATTATGGCAAAAAATTCTTATCATCCTAAAATTTCTCCTACTTGCAAATGGTGATTATTTGCAAATTCCCCAGCCGCCATTTTTTTCTCTCCCGGGGCCTGTACGCTTTTGACGAGAATTGCACCTTCACCTGCTGCTAGCTTAAAGCCTTGGCCACTTTTTATTTCTAAAACTTGTCCCGCCTCCTCTTGCTTCATCCCTTCAATCTTTTCTGCATCTAGGATCTTAAGTTTTTGTCCCCGAAAAAGTGTCCAAGCACCAGGCGAAGGACTTGCCCCTCGGATAAGGTCAAGACTTGTTTTTAAATTCTTCTGCCAATCAATCGTCACATCATCGCTTTTAATGATTGGCTGATAAGAGGCCTGACTCTCATCTTGGGGGATTGCTTTTACCGTCCCTTGGCGAATTTGGCGGACTGCTTCTTTAATTAGCCTGACCCCCAAGGGGTATAACTTGTCAAAGTAAAGCGAACCCATGGTATCCTGAGGAAGAATCTCTACTTTTTCTTGCAAAATAATATCACCGGTATCGACCCCTTCATCAATATAATGAATGGTCACGCCTGTTTCCTCTTCCCCCTTGATAATTGCCCAATTGATGGCCGAAGCCCCCCGATATTTTGGTAAGAGTGACGGATGATAATTGATTCCCCCTTGGGCTGCCATTTTGCTAATCTCGTAGGGCACAATATCTGAGACAAAGGCTAGGACAAATAAATCAGGTTTTAAGGCCTTGATAATATCTTTAAATCTCGGATCTTTAAGGCGATTGGGACTTTCTCCCGGTGGTTGAAAGACGGGAATATTTTTTTCTAAGGCAAGGTCTTTTAAGGGATTTGGTCGTCCTCTCGGATCATCAGGAATGGTAATGACGCCGACTACATTTTCTTTATCTAAGGCTTCTAAACAATCTTTTCCAAAACGTGCTTGGCCAATTAATACAATTCTCATTGAAAGCACCTCCTGATTTTTATTACTTTGTATTTTTACAACAATTTTAATATCTTAGCTCGTAATTCCCGCAATTCTTTTGTCGCCCTGACGGCTTGAACACTGGCTCGTTTAATGGGAACATCTAAATTCCCGACAATATTGGCTGGTGTCCCATTCATCACATAGATCCGGTCGGATAGAAAGATCGCTTCGTCAATATCATGGGTCACAAATAAGACTGATCCTTGTATTTTTTTTAAAATTTCCAGAAGATATTCCTGCATTTTAAGGCGTGTCATGGCATCAAGACCACCAAAGGGTTCATCTAAAAGCATAATCTCTTTGGAAAACATTGAGCTTCGAAGGAGTGACACCCGTTGCTTCATACCACCCGATAATTGATTGGGATACTTTTGATCATGGCCTTGGAGTCCAAAAGTAGGCAACATATCAAAGACCTTTTGCCGAGCCTGACTTTTTTTCATCCCCGAAATTTCAAGTGGTAAGATAGCATTGTCGACCACATTTCGCCAAGGCAATAAAAGATCTTTTTGATACATATAGCTAACCACTCCGGTTTTTCCAGTAACATCAAGCCCTTTTATAAAAACCCTTCCCGCTTCCGGCTTTAATAAACCGGCAATTACATTAAAGAGGGTACTTTTGCCACAACCACTAGGGCCAAGAATTGAAACAAACTCACCTTGTTTTAAGTAAAGATCAATATCTTCAATAATATTTTTGCCATTATATTCTTTGCTAATTTTTTCAACCTGCAAGAGATGATTATTGGGGTAAGAATTCATTAGTAAACGCCTCATTTACAATTAATTTATTGTCTAGCAAGCCTTGATCATACATCCAAGTACCATAATTTTCCCAAATGCGCTCATCCATTATTCCCCATTTTTCAGCATCGCCTTGATACTCTTTTGATAAATATTCTTGCGAGGCAAGGGCTAAATCACGATCAATTTCCGGGTTTTTAATTAAGAGTAAATCAGCTGCTTCTTCAGGGTTTTCAATGGCATAGTGATAACCTTTGCTTAAGGCTCTTAAAAATTTTCGGGTAATGTCCGGGTTTTCTTCAAGATAAGTATCACTAGCAATGATCACTGGTGTATAAAAATCCAAATTTTCATCAACATCTTGGAGGCGGATAAAATTAATTTCTTCTCCCTTTAGCTCGGCTGAAATCCCATCCCAACCATAGAAGATCCAAGTGAAATCAACATGTTCCCTAACGGCTGTGAAAAAATCAAGTGCGCCTAAATCAACCATCTCAACCTGATTAAAATCAGCATTTTCAGTCGCCATGACCCCCTTTAAGGTGGCAATTTCCATAGGTGAACCCCAGCCCCCATATTTTTTACCTTCAAAATCTTTCGGGGTAAGAATACCACGATCGACTGGGGAGGCGTAGCCCGAGGTGTTGTGCTGAATCACGGCGGCAATGGCTTTAACCGGCAAGGGATTTTTAGTTGTTCTAGCATAGCTGACCTGTTCTTGATAACTAAAACCAAAGTCTGCTTGGCCAGCGGCAATTAAATCAGCCGCACCGCCTTCGGCTGGTTGAATAATATCAACCGATAAACCTTCTTCTTCAAAATAACCGAGTTCGGAGGCCACATAAATACCAGTATGATTGGTGTTGGGTACCCAATCAAGGACTGCCGTAAGCTCTTTTGTATCACTCTTTGCACAAGCTGTCGGCAAAAGCAGTAAGGCTATTAGTCCAAACAATAAAATCTTTTTCATTCTACTTCCTCCTTTACTCTTTCCCACGGCATCAGGACTTTTTGAATCAATCCAATCCCATAAAAAATACCAATGGATAATATAACAATTACCAAAATTGCTGCAAAGACCAGATCAAGGGAAAAAGAATGTCTGGCCCTTAACATAAAGACCCCTAAGCCAGCTTTTCCTCCAAGCCACTCACCAATAACAGCCCCCATAATGCTATAGGTTGCCGCTATTTTAAAACCGGAGAAAAAATAAGCCAGGGCAAAGGGTAATTTTATCTTTGTAAAGATTTGAATCTTTCGCCCCCCCATCGAACGGACTAAATCGATTAGCTCATAATCGACACTTTGTAATCCTTCGATCAAATTTACGGTAATGGGAAAGAAACAGACCAATACGACCACAAAAATCTTTGGGGCAATGCCAAAACCAAACCACATGGCCAGTAAGGGGGCAATAATGATAATCGGGACCGTCTGAGAAATCACCAGGATCGGATAAAGGGCTTTTTTGACCATCACAAATTGATCCATCATCACGGCGACTGCAAAAGAAAAAATAATTGACACCAAAAGACCGGTCATGCCCTCAAAAAAGGTGACCCCCGTATGCATCAAAATAGTCGACCAATTATTAGCTAAGGCACTGATGATATCAAGGGGTGAGGGCAAAATATAACGTTCAACTAAACCTGTTGCCACCACCACTTGCCATAAGATGAGAATAAGTAAGATAAAAATTAGCGGAATTAATCGATCATAGGTATTTTGAAACTTTCTCATCAATGCTAACGCCTTCTTCCTTATAATCAATTTTGACAATCGAAACGACCCGCTCAGCCCCAAGATTTATGCAAATTTTTTGGGCTTTTTTAACAATTGCCAAAAGCTCATCCAGTTCACCTTCAATTGATGTTTCAAAAGGACCAACCACATACTTTAAACCGGTTTCTTTAATCATTTCAATAACTGCATCGACGACCTTATAAATCTCACTGTCTGCAACAACAGGTAATACTTGAATACTTAGATTAACCATCTTTTCCCCCTCAATAAAAAAAGTCTTTACCCCAAAAGGATAAAGACGGATTCTTTTCTATTTCCCTCCGTTGGCATTATCCAAATCAGGTTTTGGGTCGAAACAAATCTGTTTCCTCTCAGCTCGTTATACTCGCTCCCCTTAGGTCACTATTTTATGTTATTTTCTCTTAAAAGTCAATCAATAGATCCTTTTATTTGGGGAGATGGGTTGCCTTTCCAACAATTGCATGAGCCGCTTCTTGAA
>CAZJGM010000114.1:0-4395 GCA_964545675.1 uncultured Lachnospiraceae bacterium
ATGAATATAGGCGAAAAAATTAAGGACCTCAGGGTCAAGAGAAGTTTAACCCAGGAAGAACTAGCTGACCGCTGTGAATTGACCAAAGGCTTTATTTCCCAAGTGGAAAGAGATTTAACCTCGCCTTCAATAGCAAGCTTGATTGATATTTTAGAAGGAATGGGAACAAATTTAAAAGAATTTTTCAATGAAGCGGAACAAGAAAAAATTGTGTTCAAGAAAGAGGATGTGTTTGAAACCCTTAATGAAGAGTTGGGCTACCTCCTCCATTGGATTATTCCGAATGCGCAAAAAAACGTAATGGAACCGATCATGCTAACCCTTGACCCGGAAGGAAAAACAAAAGACTACCCTCCCCACGAAGGAGAAGAATTTGGTTATATCCTAAAAGGATCAATCTACCTAAATCTTGGTAACCTAAGGCACAAGGTTAAAAAGGGGGAGAGTTTTTATTATCGGGCAAATCGCAACCATTATATCGAGAACGCCGGCAAGACCAAAGCGACGTTAATTTGGGTCAGCACACCACCAAACTTTTAGGAGGGCGATCATGACAAGTAATCAGACCATTAATCTAGTTAATATATGTAAACAATTTGGTGAGAATGCAGTCCTTAAAGACCTTAATCTGACCATCCGGGAAAATGAGTTTTTGACCCTGCTTGGGCCAAGTGGTTGTGGCAAGACAACGACCCTACGAATAATTGGCGGCTTTGAGACGCCTAGCAGTGGCAAAGTCATCTTTGATGGTGAGGATATAAGCAATCTTCCTCCCTATAAGCGACCGCTTAATACGGTCTTTCAAAAATACGCCCTCTTCCCCCATATGAACGTCTTTGAGAATATTGCCTTTGGCCTTAAAATTAAGAAATTAAAGAAAGAAGAAATCAAAGTCAAAGTCGGGCAAATGCTCAAGCTAGTCAATTTAGTTGGCTTTGAAAATCGCCAAATTGACTCTCTTAGTGGCGGCCAGCAACAACGAATTGCCATAGCCAGGGCCCTTGTCAATGAACCCAAAGTCTTGCTGCTCGATGAACCCTTAGGCGCCCTTGACCTGAAGTTAAGAAAAGACATGCAGGTTGAACTCAAGCGTATCCAGAAGCGGGTGGGGATCACCTTTATTTATGTCACCCATGACCAGGAAGAAGCCTTAACAATGTCCGATACGATTGTCGTTATGGATGAGGGCCAGGTCCAGCAGATCGGTCGGCCCATGGATATTTATAATGAACCAATCAATCGCTTTGTCGCACGATTTATTGGCGAGAGCAATATTGTCGATGGGATTATGAATGACGATTATCGGGTCTCTTTTTCAGGGGAAAAATTTACCTGTGTAGATAAGGGCTTTAGCAAGGATGAGCCGGTCGACGTCGTGATCAGACCAGAAGACTTAGACATTGTAGCCGATGGTAAAGGCCCTATTTCCGGGATTGTTGAAAGCCTGGTTTTTAAAGGGGTTCATTATGAAATGGAAATTAGGGCCAAGGATGACACTTGGCTTGTCCACTCAACGACTATGAAAAATGTCGGCGACAGGGTTGACTTGTTTGTTTCTCCTGATAATATCCATATCATGCGAAAGGAGGCAGATAATGAAGCTTAATCGTTTGGGTTACCCCTATCTTATCTGGTTAGGGATTTTTATAGTAATTCCCTTATTTTTAGTTATGTATTTTGCCTTTACGGTCGGTGACAGCCAACATGTTGCCAGCTTTACCCTTAGCCTCGCGAATTTCCAGAAATTTATGTCGCCTATCTATCTTAGTGTTTTATATAAGTCGGTAAAACTGGCCTTCTTATCGACAGTCATTTGTTTACTATTAGGCTACCCCATCGCCTATATCATCAGCAAGGAGAAGGCAAGCAGGCGAAATGTTATGGTCTTGTTATTTGTCATCCCCATGTGGATGAACTTTCTATTAAGGACCTATGCCTGGTTAACTCTTTTGGGGAAGAATGGTATTTTAAGCAAGTTCTTAACCTTTATCGGCTTAGGAGGGATCGATCTTTTATATAATGACCAGGTTGTTCTTCTAGGCATGGTTTATAATTTTTTGCCCTTTATGGTCCTGCCAATATTTTCAGTCCTGACCAAGTTAAATAAAAACCTGATCGAGGCCGCGGAAGACCTAGGAGCCAGCAAAGGGGTGGTTTTTTCAAAGGTTATTTTTCCTTTAAGTCTACCCGGTGTCCTTAGTGGTGTGACCATGGTTTTTATTCCGGCTGTTAGCACCTTTGTGATATCGGCCCTTTTAGGAGGCAACAAGTCGATTCTCATTGGGAATCTAATTGAACAGCAGTTTCGCTATACCGGAGACTGGCATTTTGGTTCGTCAATGTCGATCATTTTAATGATTTTTATTTTTGCCTCAATGGCCCTGACGTCGCGGTTTGAGAAAGATAAAGAAGGGGGTGGATTATGGTAAAGAAGGGATTTAAAGTCAGCTACATGGCCCTAGTCTTTATTTTTCTCTATGCACCAATTATCATCCTGATGATTTACTCTTTTAATGATTCAAAATTTAGGGGGGAATGGAATGGCTTTACCCTAAGGTGGTATCTGGAATTATTTAAGGATCGGGAAGTCTTAAGGGTTTTGTACTATACATTTGCCATTGCCATTACATCAACGCTAATCTCAACGGTATTAGGGACCCTAGCAGCAATCGGAATTCATGGGATGAAGGGTCTGAATCGAAAAATCATCTTAAACTTAAACTACTTACCGGTCCTTAATCCCGATATTGTCACAGCAGTGGCCTTGATGGCCCTATTTCGAATGGCAAGCCTAGAATTTGGCTTTTTAACCTTATTGCTAGCCCATGTGACATTTTCTCTTCCCTTTGTGATCTTATCGATCTTGCCAAAACTAAAGCAGATGAACGTCCATTTGGCAGAAGCCGCCCTCGATCTTGGGGCAAGGCCCTTTTATGCCCTCCGAAAAGTGATCATCCCGGAAATACTACCGGGTATCATTACCGGTGCCCTATTGGCCTTTACCTTGTCGATTGATGACTTTGTCATTAGTTTTTTTACTAGCGGACACGGGATCTCCAATTTAAGTATCTATATTTATTCGATGGCTAGAAAAGGGATCAATCCGACCATTAATGCCTTGTCGACCTTAATGTTTCTGTCACTTGTAAGCTTGCTAGTGATTATAAATTATCGTAACGAGAAACAAAAAAAGAAAAGAAGAAAGAGGATAGGATTATGAAAAAAAGAAGTCTTTTACTGGTGTCATTGGTCCTTATAACCGGCCTAGTCTTATCAGCCTGTGGTGAAAAAAAACCGACCCTAAATGTTTATAATTGGGGCGATTACATTGACATGAAGGTTCTTGATTTATTTGAAGAGGAGTATGGTGTTCGCGTCCTTTATGATACCTATGCGACTAACGAAGACTTATATGTTAAAATGAAACAAGGGGGCAGTCGCTTTGATGTGGTTATCCCATCGGACTATATGATCGAGCGAATGATCCGAGAAGATCTGTTGATGGAAATTGATAGGGATAATATCAGTATGCTGGATAAAGTAAATGATCGCTTCCTAAACTTGGCCTATGATCCCGATAATACTTACTCGGTCCCATATATGTGGGGAACGCTAGGAATTATATACAATAGCAAAATGATCGACCAGGCCCCGACAAGTTGGGCCGACTTGTGGAATGAAGCCTACAAAGACGAAATAATTATGCTCAATAGTCAAAGAGATACCTTGGCTGTTGGCCTTAAAAAACTGGGCTATTCAATGAACACGACAGACATTGGCCAGCTTGAAGAGGCAAGGGATGACTTGATTAAGCAAAAACCACTTGTCTATGCTTATCTTGGTGACGAAATAAAAGATATTATTGTCGGAGAGGAAGCGGCGATCGGAGTGGTTTGGTCAGGTGATGCCATGGCCATGATGGCGGAGAATCCCAATTTAAAATATCTTATGCCATCAGAAGGGACCAATCTTTGGTTTGATGCCATGGTGATTCCTCGTCATTCAGAAAATCCCCAGCTGGCTGAACAATTTATCAATTTTATGACAAGACCAGAAATTGCAGCCATGAATGCTGCCTACATTGGCTACTCATCACCGATACCAGAGGCCGTTGCGATGCTCGATAAAGAAATCCAGGAGAGTTTAGTGGCTTATCCGACGGATGAAATGTTAGAAAATACGGAAGTGTTTAGAGAATTAGGTCAACTAGTTAGTGACTACGACAGGATTTGGACGGAGTTAAGCAGTGCGCAATAAAGCAACAATAAATAAAAACAGACTAATGGCATTCTTGCTAATAAGACTAAGATGATAGAATGATTAAGATTTTTGTGTAAGAGTGGTGAATTGGGGTAACTATTTAGAATAAAGAAAAAAGAGGTGTAAGATGGAAAA
>CAZJGM010000115.1:0-4370 GCA_964545675.1 uncultured Lachnospiraceae bacterium
TAAGGGTGATTTAAGAAATCAAGAAATGAGCTATTTAAAAAACTTTTTGGAAGCTGATCTTTTATTTCTTGAATAGTCATTATTTTTTTAGAATAACTATGGGCATATTTTAAGGTATGAAGAGTCCCCCCTGTTTGAGAAAAACTTGAAACAACTACATAATCACTCACTCCTGCTTGAAGGCGGTCTCGTTCGACAAAATGAAAGGCTTTAGGTTTTGCATCAAGTGGGTATTCTGATAAGAGACAACCTTTCTTTGCTAAAATTTCTTCTGCCAAATAATTATTCTCAAAGGGATAAATGTTTAATAAACCAGAAGGTAAAAAAGCAATTGTTTGGCCATTTTCTAAAAGACACCCTCGATGGGCTGCTGAATCACAACCAATGGCTAAGCCAGAGACAACGATTGTTTTTTCTTTTGCTAAGGACTTACCCATTGAAAAAGCAAATTCACGTCCTATTTTTGACGGTTTGCGACTACCAATCACAGCAACTCGTCGTCCGTTATTTAAAGACTCTTGATCACCGCGATAATAAATAAGAATCGGTCCATCGGCAAAATTAAAGGCTTTTGGATAATGATCATCCCAAAAAGAAATGGTCTTTATCCCATAGCGATCATTTTTTTCTAAAATTTCTTTGGCTCGATCTTGACTTATTTTTAGACTAGCCCGACTGATTGGCTCTTTAATTAATCTTTGGTCGCATCCAACCTTAACAATATCTCTAAATGTCATTTCATCGATTTCTGGTAAATGATTAATCAGAGACCTCGTTTTTCGTCTTCCCATTCCCGGAATCTCTAACAAAGCAATCAATGTTTCTAATGATTTCATTATTCTCTAAGTTTAGCGTCGAGTTTATTCTTAAGTGCATCAAGAATATCAACAAGGCGAGGATTAATGTCTTCGTCATTAATTGTTCGCCCATAATGCCTAAAATAAAGGGAATAAGCCAAACTTTTATACTTATCAGCTACTTGTTCGCCAGTATAAACATCGAATAATTCAAGGGATTCGAGTAATTCGCCCGCTTCTTCTTTAATAATTTTAGCCACTGCTGAAGCTGGGATATCCTCTTTTAAAACAATTGCTAAATCCCTAGCAGAACCAGGATATTTGGGCAGTTCCTGATAGCGGATCAGCTGTTTTTTTGCTGAAAAAAGCTGATCCATCGATAACTCACAAACGTAGCAACGTGCTGGTAAATTGTAATGCTTAATGACGAGTGGGTGAATTTCACCGATTTCACCAATTTTTTCTGATTGAACAAAAACTTCAGCTTTTCTACCAGGATGGAAAAGCTCTCCAGCCCCAGAAATAAATTCATAATCCTCAATACCTGATTCATTAAAAATAAGCTCAATTACCCCTTTTAGGTCAAAAAAATCACTTTCACCATAGGCACTTAAGACTAATTTTTTTTCTTGAATTGGTAGATCATTAGGATCACTTGCTTGCCGATAGGTATTGGCTAACTCAAAAAAACGGCCACGAGAAATATTTTGATGATAATTATGACCAATAATTTCAAGTTGATGGCCAATCAGGGATTGACGCATTAGACTATTCTCCTCACCTAGTGGATTGATCAGGCGAATAACATTGTTTGCTAATCCTTGATTTAGGTTTTCTACCCGATTATCACTGGTAAAGGATGAAGATAGGGTTTCATAATATCCTTGTCCAACAAGCAATTGTTTTAATAAGACCTCGTATTTTTGTTCAGATGTTTTCTCACCAACTAGCGTTTCACCACCCATAATGGTTGATGGAATCTTATTATAACCATAAATACGGGCGATTTCTTCTGCCAAATCTTCTTTAATTCTGACATCTTTGCGAAAACTAGGTGGGATCACACTTAAATGATGATTAGGAACGTCCTTAACATCGAAAAATAAACGTTCTAGGATTGAGCCCATCTCCGCTTTTGTTAAATCGATACCAATAAATCCATTCACCCAATTAGTATCAAGAGAAATTCCATTTTTAAGAGGCACCTTCTTATACACATCAATTAAGCCATCAATAATTTCAACTGCCCCAATTTCTTCTAGTAAAAAGCTTGCTCTTAAAGCCGCTGTTAAAGCTAATTCTGGATCTACACCCTTTTCAAAACGTGAAGATGCCTCAGTTCTCAAACACAGTTCTTTAGCTGTCTGACGAATGCTATTTTTATCAAAACAAGCCGACTCAAGAACGATCAGTTGGGTATCTTCGGTAATTTCTGAATTTGCCCCTCCCATCACACCAGCAATGGCCAAGGGTCTTCGACCATTAGTGATCATCAACATCGAGTCATCAATGGATCGTTCCTTATCATCTAAGGTGGTTATTTTTTTATCATTTGTCGTTTTGACAACAATCTCTTTTGATCCAAGGCGATCATAATCAAAGGCATGTAAGGGTTGGCCTAATTCAAGCATCACATAATTTGTTGTATCAACTATATTATTGATTGGTCTAACGCCACTATTGATTAATTTTAATTGCATCCACAAGGGTGAGGGTTCTATTTTTTTAACCCGCATCATCTTAGCAACATAGCGCAGGCAAGCATCATTGTCAATTGAAATTGACAAGTGGTTAGCGATCTCATTTTTATCTTCTTTCCGATCATAAATAGGAAAGGTCTTTAAAGGGGTATCAAGAGTCGCTGCAATTTCTCGAGCCAGGCCGTAAACCGATTGACAATCAGGCCGATTAGCAGTCAGTTCCACAACAATGACAATATCATTAAGCCATAATAATTCCTTTATATCTTGACCAACTTTAGTGTTTTCAGGCAGGATATAAATACCCTCTGTTACCTCTTTAGAAAACAAATCCTTGTCCATTCCCAATTCTTCAACTGAACAAAGCATTCCTTGGGAAAGAACTCCCCTAAAACTACTATTAGAAATCCTTCTTCGATCAGCCAAAACCGCCCGATCAAGGGCTACTGGCACTACTGCTCCTGCAAAGACATTTTTAGCTGCTGTCACGATTCGTCTTTCATAATCTCCGAAATCAATTGTACAGATGACTAGCTTATCAGCATCAGGATGAGCTTCAATCGCTTTAATTTTACCAGTTACAATATTTTCGATTTCACCTGAAACAATCGTCATCGTTTCGACTTTAGTGCCTGACATGGTTAATGCTTCACCCAAATCATTTGGCTCCATATCGATATTAACATATTCTTTTAACCAATTTAAAGATACTAACATCATTTTCTCCTATCTGAATTGTCCCAAAAAACGCAAATCGTTTTCGAAGAGTAATCGCAAATCATTAATCCCGTATTTAATCATTGTAATCCGGTCTAAACCCATTCCAAAGGCAAAGCCACTATATATTTCAGGATCTATATTGCAAGTTTTTAAGACATTGGGATGGACCATGCCACAACCGAGGATCTCAATCCAACCAGTTTGATTACAGACACGACAGCCCTTACCGCCACATTTAAAACAACTTACATCCATTTCAGCACTGGGTTCAGTGAAATAAAATTGATGTGGTCGAAATTTTGTTTTAGTTTCTTCTCCAAACAGTTTTTTAGCAAAAAGATCAAGGGTTCCTTTTAGATCACTCATGGTAATCCCCTTATCAATAACTAGCCCTTCCATTTGATGGAAAACAGGTGAGTGTGTTGCATCAATTTCATCAAATCGATAGACTCGGCCCGGTGAAATAATTCGCAGAGGCGGTTTTTTTTCTTCCATGACCCGGACTTGAACCGGGGATGTTTGGGTTCTTAAAACAAGATCTTCAGTATAATAAAAGGTATCTTGTAAATCACGAGCGGAATGCTCTTTGGGTACATTTAAATAATCAAAATTATATTTTGACCATTCGATTTCTGGTCCTTCAGCAATTGAAAAACCCATTCCTAAAAAGATATTTTCAAGTTCATTGATGGTTGTTGTTAGAGGATGGAGACTACCTTGTTCTTTTTTTGTTCCGGGTAAGGATACATCAACTGTTTCCTTACTTAATTGACGATCAATTTCAATTTTTTCGAGCTTCTGTTTTTGAGCAGAAAGATTCGATTCAATCGATTCTCTAAGCTCATTAGCAAGTTTACCCATTGTCGGGCGTTCTTCAGCTGAAAGCTTCCCCATGCCTTTAAGGGCTGTTGTTAATTTCCCTTTTTTCCCTAAAAATCGAACCCGAATTTTTTCTAAAGCATTTAAACTATCAATTTTTTCAAGCTCTTCTAAAAAATATTCTTGAATTTTTTTTAATTCTGACTTCATAAATTCTCCTTTTTAAAATATACTTATCTTTACAAATAAAAAACGCCCTACTAAGGACGAAAATTTCCGCGGTACCACCTTTTTTAATACAAGTTGTATTCTTCTTAACATCGTAACGTGATGA
>CAZJGM010000116.1:0-4199 GCA_964545675.1 uncultured Lachnospiraceae bacterium
TAACTGATTCGGATAACTAACGGTAAACTTTATGCTGAAGATTTACATGTATACACCCAACCCGGTATATTTCTATTATCAATGCTTATGTATTCTAATAAAATATCCTGTTCTCTAATATCCCAATATGTGTATGCTCTAAATTTCTCTTCAATGAAGAGTTCTTTACCATTCTTTGTTTTTATTGTTTTATCAATACCTTGCCTTTGCCGAGTTCTATCTAACAACCGGACTTCATTGTTATCAGTGGTTGCATCGTGAACAATTAAGTCATCAACATCCTCAAAAAAATTTCTATAAAAATTATTCATAAGTGTATTCATCTCACTATCATACGAATCCCCCATTTGAACGAAAAAAAGATTTAGCTGAGTAATTTTATAAATAGTCATTTCAAGGTCCCTGTCTCTTGGAATCTCAAGGATTGTGATCATGTCTTTAAATGTCTTATTCCAACACTTTTGGCACCTATTGGAGCCGAACCCTTTACTTATAGGGGACATGTTTTCAAGAAGATATTCATAACCTTTTTTTATTTCTGCTTTTGGAAAATCAGGATCATTATAGAATTCTCGAAGAGTAAGAGATACGGCATTAGAAAAAGCATACCTTTTTCTAAATATGGTTGTTTTGCAAAGTTTAGTAAGAAGGTTAAAAATTAAAATTTGTTCATTTATTTCTAATCCCCCATTTTGTTGAAGCCACTGAAAGGAGAAAATAATATGTCTTGAAACCTCATGATTCAATTCATCCACACGGCCAATCAACGAAATAAGTCCATCCAAATACTTCTTTCTTTTTGCCTCGGAAGATGTTATTATAACATTATAAATATTATCCACTGCATCACCCTGTTTATCAGGTTCAAGAAAATTATCAAAAATTTCAAACGCTTTCATGGTATTATTTTATGCATACAAAATGAATTAAAAGGGCAATCTGAGCAAACTAAAGATAGGTTTAAATCTTTGTAGTTTAATGAGAAGTCTTTAGCAATGATTCTTAATATTATTTCACGAAGTTTTTCTGTTACCTCAGAAAAATCAATACAAGGAACATAATATTCTCCATCCCTAAAGTTGTGCTCACCTGTACTATAGATCATTAATTTAGGAATTACATGATATTTATTGAAGTAGTAATTCCCATAAAGCTTTACTTGATTCTCAAAGTTCTTAATATCTTTCTCGGTACGTTTTTCTTTACGGCCCGATTTTACATCAACAATTATTACCTGATTATTTGTTTTAAAAATGACATCTATCTTACCTTTAAGAATAAACTCATTTTCTTCCCATACAAAAACTTCTTCTGTACTAACAATACAAGATGGATTTAAAAGGGCACGGAAGTTACTAACATAATTCATGACTTGAAATAACGCTAAGCTCTTTTGATCCTTAAATTTTTCAGAGTTAAGTGTTTTATTAAAATTCAACTCAAAAATAATATTTGCCAGATCCTTGAGTTCCTGGAACGAAAGTACATGCTGTTCTTCAACAATTTTATTATTAATATTTTCTATAGTTTGATGTACAAATTTTCCAAATGAAAAATCTGTAGTGTCTAATGTTTCTAAACCATATTCATTTAAAAATGCATACATCTGAGGACATAAATTGTAGGTAAGTATATCGCCAGTGTAGCTAAATACAGGTTTTGTTTTTTCTGATTTTTCGGGAATGTAGCTAAAAGAAGAAGGAATTATAGATGAATAATCATTATTATTATGATTATATGTAACTTTTTTTAAATCAAGCAGTTCATTAATCTTATTAGTGCGAGAGCCAATAATAAGCAAATCTTTAGCTCGTGAAAAGGCAACATAAAACAATCGTTTTAATTGCATTTCCTCAACAATAGATTCGCCTTCAATTTCTTTTCGGTTAATAATTGATGTAATGAATGTACGTGGATCTTTATATAATGGGACATTTCGGAAGTTTGAAATAGTTTTATTATAGCCAACAATAACAATGGGGAATTGAAGGCCTTTGGATTGATGGATAGTTAAAAGGTTAATTTTATCAGATGATAACTCTAGCTCTGTATCGAAAATCTCTTCTGCATTGTTAAAAATAAAGGGTAGATATTCTTCGAAAAAGAGATTAAAATCATTTGTCTTAGTATACGATGAGAATTTGTTTAATAAGAATGATAATTTACCTATGTAATGATAATAAGATTCTTGTATGAATATCTTAAGTTTTGGATGGCTTAATAAATAATATAAAAGGTTTACTAAGTCAGAATTATTATAAAAATAACTATGAATTGTACTTAGTTCATCTTTAGTGAAAACTGTTTTATTCAAGATGTTTTTATCAAAGTAAAGCTTAAATTCATAAGAAATGCGAGACTCATCAATACTTTTTATGTCGAATAATTGAGCTAAAGTTGTGAGGATAGATATTGTTAAATCATTATTAAAAAAATCAAATTCTTCAGATAATTTAATTTCATCCCCAAATGCATCAATAAAGCAATTTGCTTCAGTATATCTAATACTTGGCAAAAGAACAGCCACATCTGACAAATTCGTAATTTTTTCTGATGCAATCATAGCATCTATAAGAGCTTTGATTTTTAATACAAAATAAATTGTTTTTGCCCCATCGCTTTTAAAAGTAACTATTTGGAAATCGTTTTTTTCTTTTCCGGGGATTATTTGGAACTCCTTAGGATCAATATTTATTGTATCCTTATAGAAATTAAGATTAGAATTAATATAGCTATTACATAAACTAATAATACTTTTTGTTGATCTATAGTTTTTAAGAAGTTTTAATATTTTTACTTCACATAAAAACTTTGTGTCAAAAGTTAAAATGTTATCAATATTTGCACCTCTGAAGCGGTATAAGCTTTGATTGAAGTCACCAACAACAGTAATGTTCTTAGATTTATATTTTTCGTTTTTTTCAAAATTTGTTATTTCAGTATCACCTATATCTACATTGCCAATAGTTTCAAGTAAAGCACGTTCCTGAATGTAATTTGTGTCTTGGTACTCATCCACCAAGATATATTTTATTTGTTTGCGAATTTTTATGCGAGCATCAGTATTTAATAATAAATGCCAATATTCATTCTGAATTTGAGAAAAATCAAGAAGATTTTCTTCATGTAAGAGCTGCTTATAAATGGAATATGATTCGAAGATTTTCTTTTGAGATGGGTCTTCTATCTTATTCAGGAATTCTTCACAACCATAAATTTCAACTCCCTGATCAACAATGTTATCATAAAACTTACATAAATAGTCAGTCAATAACCACCCATCAACTTCCTGGGAAAATATACTTACGCCATTGAAATGATAAAATAATTTTGTTTTGCCGGAACTCGTGGGTATTTTATAAGATTCAAAATTAAACTTATCTAAATTGTTAAAAATGAAAAGTTTTCGATCTAATTCATTTAAAACTGAAAATCCTGAGGAAAGATTTGTGTAATGGATATTATCCTCAATAATATTTAAAAATATGGAGTGTATGGTTCCTGCACGTATTTTATCGATGTTTATTAAAGATGCCTTTATAGGATCAATTTTGTTGAGAAGAAATTTAATTCTGTTTTTTAGCTCAATAGCAGCCTTTTCAGTAAAAGTGCATAATATAATTTCTTCTTCCTTTATGTTTTCCTTTAAAATAAGATAAGCAGCTTTTGTTGTTAGAAACTGCGTTTTCCCAGAGCCAGGGCCAGCGTTAATTAAAAGAGGGCCTTCATTATACTTTAGGGCATCAATAATGGAAGAATCATCGTATAGTGAAGATAAATCCATAAGTTAGTCGAAAAAAATTTTAATATTAACTTTTAGAGCTTTGGCAATCTTTTCTAAGGAGTTAACGGTAATGTTTATTTGACCCTTTTCAACTTTAGGAATATATGTTCTGTCAAGGCCAGCATCATTAGCAAGCCTTTCTTGAGAAAGACCATTAAGTTTTCTTAACTCGAAGATTCTTTTTCCAATTTTTTCTGTTAAAATCATATAGCAAAAATATATTCATGTTGTATATAATACAACGGGATATATTGCACATACTAAATAAATATAGTTGCGCTTTATCCCATAAAACTCATTATAACTGGTTTGTTTTGGAAAATCAGACACGGGAATTGAAAGTGGTATCAGTCATTCTCCTTCCGCTCCGCAAGCTCCGCTCCATTCGAATCACTGATCTTTATCCTCACTTCCG
>CAZJGM010000117.1:0-4158 GCA_964545675.1 uncultured Lachnospiraceae bacterium
TCCTAGTCTTCTCTTCGACAAATATAAATTGTTAGAATCTTATCTTGGTAAGTGATGCTGCCATTATCAACGAGGGTACCAACCATCTCCAATTCTTGCATACCATGTCCATCACCAATTAACATCCAGTAATACTCTTCTAATTCTTCTTGCCTTGGGACATTTAATATTTCCTCTAATTCTTCAAGTTCTTTCAGCGGCGGATCTTCAGCATAGCCCGATACAGTTATTTCCCCTCTATCGCTATGGCAACTAAAGTTTATCTGCAAATCCTTCATCCCAATCTCTAGGCAAAAGTTGATCAGTTCATTCATCAGTTTTATCAGTTTTTCACTTTTAAATTTCATATTAGTTGTCATCCCTTCTAAAGGTTTCAATTAGTGGAACCAGCACTGCTGCCACTATGCCACAAGAAAATCCGTTATTATACAAATTCATTCCCCCATGTAAATAGCCGATACTCATAACGACCGAACTATGCAAGAAACCGGCTAATATACCCGCCTTCCAGCCAAACATTCCGGCTATAGGGGCAAGTGCTGTTCCAAATAAGGCTGCAATTAAATAAGTTACCGAGCTAGCATCACCTATTTTAAATAAGGAAGCTAGGTAGACACCCAGTATAATTGGTAGAATATTTCTAAGATGTTTACCAAAGGCCGCAAATCCAGCTACAGTCATCACCCCACCAATGACGATTCCACTTAACTGACCACCAACAGCCAGAACATAAAGAATCGATATGAGTCCTAAAATCCCCATATTTATAAAACTAATGCCAAATCCATTTATACTAATAAAATCTGCGACCAGTCTTCCCGACGCTTTAAGAAGTTTTCGATAACCTTTGAAACTTTTTCCATTTAATAAGTATCCGATGAGAATCATCGAAAGAAAAATCGCCCCAAAATATAAAGTCATACTGACATTGTTTCCTTCAGAAAGGAGGAGTGTAATATCGTTATTATAGCCAAAGGCCCGAAAAAGCGACATCAATAAGGTTCCGATAATTCCGGCTGTAAAGCCCATATTATAAAGATTAAAGCCTTGATGAAAGGTAACAAAATGATTGGCTAAAGGGATCATAATAATACCGATTACTAGGCCAACCACGTTTCCGGCTAGTATGCCGATGATCGGATTAAGGCCAAAGCCAAAGCTGATCTGACTGGTAACCGGGGCTAGTGCGGTCCCAAAAAAAGCAAGGACAATATATTTGCTAAAGTTATCAACTTGAGTCCTTGAAAATAAATAGGCACCCAGTAATATTGACCAGATATTGTAGATGTTTTTACCAAAAAATCCAAAACCGACCATCAGAAACATTGCTGCAACGACGGGACCACTCATCTGGACCTTATTTAACCTAACAATGATAATCGATACAATCATCAAAAGACCACTATTAAAAAAGGCAGCCCCCATATTAGCAAGCTCTATATAATCTGTAATGAGGGTGCTGGGTGCGACAATGATTTTTTTCATGCCTAGAATTATTTCACTGGGACTATTAAAGAAAAAAGACGATAAGAAGATAAAAATTGCATAAAAAACCACAATTGCATATCTGCCTCTTTCACTAATATTTATAATATTTTTGCTATGCTGGTCTTTTTCGATGATCATAAAGTCGATTATTTTTTTCTTGCTGATCCCCATAATTCTAAAAACTCCTACTCTTTTATTTCTTTAATTCATTTAATTTTTAGTATATACTAAAAATAAAATAAAGGATACTCTTTAACAAAAAATGACTGGCAAAAACCATCACTTTCAGTGTATTATAGTATCTTAAGCAAATCAAAATTTATCAAAAGGAGACCTAAATGATCATTAGAAAAGCAAATTTAGGCGATATTAAAGACATTATGGCAATCTATGACCACGCCCTTAACTATATGCAAAAAAATAATAACCCTAATCAATGGAAAAAGGGCTATCCTGGTATCGACCTAATTAAGGCCGATATTAAAGCGGGAGACTGTTATCTTTGCCAGGCAGATGACCAAACCCTTGGGGTCTTTTATTTTAGCATCGGAAAAAAAGATCCCACCTATCAAACAATTTTCCAAGGCACGTGGCTAAATGAAGACCCCTATGGCCTTATCCACCGGATTGCGACAAGTAAGAATAAGTCTGGGGTAGGCAGTTTTTGTATCGATTATTGCTATAATCAATGGCCAAACATTCGGATCGATACCCACCGTGATAATCTTCCCATGCGCCAATTTCTGACCAAAAAAGGCTTTATTGAATGTGGTCTGATTTATTTAGCTGATGGGTCCGAGCGAATCGCCTATCAAAAATGCCAATAAAGTGGGGGAAATACAATGGACAATCATATTAATCCAAAGCAACGATTATTATCCCAAATAATGGATTTAGGAGAAATGCTCTTAAAAGCCGGAGCTGAGGTCAACCGGGTCGAAAATACCGTTTCGCAAGTCGGCTGTGCTTACGGCTTCACACGAGTCGATGTTTTTTCGATCACATCAAGTATCGTGGTCAGTGCCCATAGCAAAGAGGGGGATGTTTATACGGAAACCCGACGAATCACCGACTATACTACCGATTTTGACAAGATCGAAAAAATCAATCATCTCTCTCGGCAAATCTGCTCTAGCCCGCTTAATGAAGATGAGCTTTCCTTGGCTATTGCTGACATTAAAAATGCTAAGGGTTATTCGCAGAAAACAATGCTCCTTACTTATGGTTTTATCTCTGCTGTTTTTTCCCTGTTTTTCGGGGGCACCTTATCGGATGCCTTGGCTGCTTTTTTCTGTGGCCTCCTCCTTCGAGTGATCGTCCAATTAGGGCGACGAATGCAGATTCAAAGTATCGTCCTTAATTTTTTTACCGCTATCGCCGTCGGCCTAAGTGCTGTCGGTCTGATCGAATTGGGTTTAGGCCAAAGTATGGATCATATCATTATTGGAAATATCATGCTCTTAATCCCCGGCATGTTATTAACAACGTCACTACGGGATATGATTAATGGCGATTTAGTTACTGGTATTATGGGATTAAGTGATGCCATCTTACGATCGCTAGCCCTATCATTCGGCTTTACCCTCGTGTTCATCTGGTTGGGAGGGGGACTACTATGAATCCGATCATTCAAATTAGCTTGGCCTTTTTAGGCTCCCTCGGCTTTGCCATTATGTTTCAGGTTAAAGGGATCAAGCTTGTCTTTTGTTCTTTTGGTGGAGCCTTGATGATGACCACTTTTTTTCTAGTCGGAAATTATAGTGACAGCTTAATTACTGGAATCTTCTTCGCTACTTTTTTGACCTCTTTTCTGGCTGAAATTTTGGCCCGAAAATTTAAAGCCCCAGTCATTATGTTTTTAGTGCCGATGTTAATCCCTTTGATCCCAGGAAGCGATCTTTACTATACCACCACCTATCTTATTGACAACAATATGGTTGAGTTTTTAGATCAATTGGTTCTTTTATCTTACGAAGTCGGTGCCATTGCTTCTGGTATCATCTTAATGGCCAGTCTGGTCCAAATATTTGTCTATGGGCAAAAATTTGCCTGGCAGAAAATAAAGAATTTAAAAAACACATCCAAAAAAAGCTAGCAAATAATATCGATTAGGTCATCAACACTAATATGATAAAAAGCATCCGTCAATTCAAGCTTTGCTAATGCTTTTTTTATCGTCTCTTTCTTGTATTGACGATTAATTAAAGCATTGGATAGCTTAGAAATATCAATCGAACCAAAAAAATCCCCATATATATGACAGCTTCGTATTATTCCTTTATTTACATCCAACTTAAACTCCATCTTTCCACCATCAAAACGACCAGTTTTAGTGATGTTAAATTTGGGTGATCTGCCATAATTCCATTCCCAGTTTTCAAACTTTTCTTTGGAAATGGCATTAATTCTCTCGATATCTGATGGTCTTAATTGGTATTTTTTATCCGATCCATCCATGATGCTTGCGACCATCTGCTCCTTAAATTCTAATTCGTTGATAGTCTTAGGCAAGTGGTCGGAGATATTTGTTACCCTATCGCGAACCGACTTAATCCCTTTTGATACTATCTTGTGTTCATCCACTCTTATACATTTTATCATTTACTCTAAAGCACTAACTTTATCAACTGCTTCCTTATTATAATTTACCTTTAACCATTCTGGTTTTCG
>CAZJGM010000118.1:0-3999 GCA_964545675.1 uncultured Lachnospiraceae bacterium
CGCAATCAACTTGATCAATTGATTTCAACCGTTGAAAAAACAATAGCTTATAATAAAGGAGAGGTGGAAATGTCAAATAAAGAAAAATTTGAAGGCTTTAAAAAAGAAAAATTAATTGAGAATGAGAATAAATTTGGAGAAGAAATAAGAGAGAAATATGGCGAAGGAGCGGTTGTAGGTTCGAATCAAAAATTTATGAATATGAGTGAAGATGACTTTAAGAATATGCAAAATATTGAAAATGAAATGTTTGAATGCTTGAAGAAAGTTGTTAAAGCAAGGGATTTAGAATCAGAAGCTGCTAAAAATGTATATAAAAATCATAAGGCTTGGTTAAATTTCACATGGGAGTCTTATTCACCAGAAGCCCATATTGGATTAGCTGAAATGTATGTGAAAGATGAAAGATTTTCTAATTATTATAAGGAAAAAGCAGGGATGGAAGTGGCTAAAGTACTAAGAAATATTATTATCAAATATGCTAAGTAATAAAGATTTAAAGAATAAAAAGATTAAAGATAACAACCCCATATTAAAAAAAAGCAGATGAAAATTCATTTTGTTTATAAAGAGATTCAAAAATACTTATTCAAAGTTGGCCCTGTAGAGCTAAATGACGATATGAGTTTGCTCTTTGGGATTATTGATTTATTTGAAGAAGGTGCTGCTTTGAAAAAAGGTGTGCTCGATGTGACTGGAAGAGATGTAGCGGCTTTCTGTGATGAATTAATCAAAGATTCAAAAACTTATGCTAATATCCATCAAGAATCTGTTAACCAAGAAGTTAACAAGGTTATGAATAGAGCTAGGAAAAAGGCTGTAAAAAAATTACAAATAAAACAAAGTAAGCTTAAGGAAACCGGTGTTGCCATTGCCATTGATGATTTTGGGATGGAGTATTCATCCCTTAGTGGGTTAAAGGAGCTTCCGATTGATCGATTAAAATTGATATGCAGTTTATTCAGGGGATCGAGACCAATGAAAAAGATCAGGCCATTATTGTGGTTATTATTAATTTAGCCAAAAGTGTCGGGCTAAATATTGTCGCCGAAGGGGTGGAAACATTGAGCAATTAATACCGTTAGATTCTAGATAAAAAAAGATCCTCGTTTTTAACGAGGATCTTTAAAATTACTATTTGGTCATTGCATCTAAAAACCATAAATTCTTACTGTAATAAGCAACATAGTCTTCAAACATGGCAACCGTTTCAAAATCGCCTTCATCATCGGCAGTATTACGAATCTTTGTAGCCAATGCCTTCATTAAGGCCATATCTTCTTTAACAATTTCCAGTGATTCTTTAATCTTAAAGTCTTTTGCTTTGACTTCTTTAATGCTTGTTTTTTCCAAATATTCAGCCATGGTTGATAAGGGCATTTCATTTTTCATCTTTAATAATTCAGCGACTTCATCAAAGTCTTCGAATAATTTATCATAGAATTCTTCTGTAAAATTATGAACCTTAAGAAATTGAAGTCCCACAACATTCCAGTGAACATTATGCATTTTAACGTTTAAGACAGCTGTGTTTGCTAAGTACTCTTGTAATAATTCTAGGTGTTTCATGTTAAATCCTCCTTGTGATAGTATACATTTGAAATTATTATCTTTCATAACTTAATTATATGCTATAATGTTAGAAACAAAAAGGAACAAATATGTTAGCAGAGGTGAAACCATGGCAAGTAGTCAATTATCTTGTTTCCAAATCGTTGAGGATTTGATTAAACTAAGATGGGTCCCGGAAATATTAAAATCCTTAGCCGGAGGAAATCAGCGGTATAGCGAAATTTTAAAAAGTATACCGGATATTAGTCATACCGAATTAAATAGGAAGCTTATTATTTTAAGAGAAAAAAGTGTGATTTGTAAACAAGAAAAGGATAAGAAAATATATTATTCTTTACTTGGTTTTGGCGAGGACTTAGTCCATATTTTTAATCACTTGGAGGATTTACAGGAAAAATATATTGCCCTAATTTGTGATCCAGCCTGAAAATTGCCGATATATTAAGGATAGTTAGGTCGACTAGGATAGGTAAGCATGGGAAAAAAGAAGAAAATTTAGGAAGCGACTTGACATTTGTTATCTATAGCCTATAATTAGATTAACAATGTCATTTAGAATTACAAAAGAAAGAACATTGAGGTGGATGTGAAAGATGAATCGAAGTATGTTAAGATTGCCCATTGGTACTATAATTTAGGGTTGACCCAAGATGAAATCGCTAAACGGCTTTTTGTAACCAGGCAACGGGTTAACCAGATAATCAGTTCACTTTCAAAAAAAGGAATTGTTACGATTAAGGTAAATGGCTTTGAAAGAGGAAATGTAAAGAGTGAAACCCTAATAGAAGAACAATTTGGGATTAAGCAGGTTATTGTCGCAGATACCTATGGTGAGACCGGTAATTATCTTCCCTCACTTGCAGTGGTAGCAGCAGACTATCTGGATGAAGCGATTAAACAAAAAATGATTGTTGGGATTACTTGGGGGACGACCTTAAGTGAGACAATTTCGCGGATGTCCTTTACAAATAAAAGCGAGTGTATGGTTGTGCAGATGTTTGGTCTGCAAAGTGATGTGGGTCGGGTGGTCAAGTCGGCAGATGTGACCAGAGAACTTTCGGATAAATTGGATTGTCCGGGTTATCTTTTGTTTGCCCCGGCCTTAGTTGAACACGAACGGACGAAAGATTCCTTGATGAACGAAAGAAAGATCAAAGAGTCCTTTGCCTATATGAAACAGTGTGATATGGCCTTATTTGGAATTGGAGAAATTTCGCCAGATAATACTTTTTGTAAGTATGGCATTGGAACAAAAGAAGACATTGACAAGCTCGAAGAAGAGGGGTTTAAAGGGCTTTTATGTTTAAGGCCAATCAGAGAAGATGGCAGTGATCAGGGCTGTTTTTTGGAGAATAGAATTATTGGAGTCGATATGGAGACAATCCGGCATATTCCCAATGTTGTGGCAGTGGCTGGTGGTAAGCACAAGGCCCAAGCGATTATCAGTTGTCTAAGAACCGGATGTATTGATACCTTGATTATTGACGATTCAGCAGCTGATGAGATCTTGCGCATCCTTAAGCTATAAATGAATTTAAGCCAAAGTGGTTTGAAAATAAAAGTAGAAGGAGTACCGGCATGGAAAAGAAGTACATAATAGGATTGGACTCTGGAACGTCAGGGATCAAGGCGGTTTTGTTTGACACTAAAGGAAATCAGATTATGAAGCAAGGCTATCCCCTTGAGGCCATTTGTAAGCAAGAAAACTGGTATGAAGAAGATGTAAATGAAATTTGGGAGAAAGCAAAGAAAGCAATTACGGTGATTACCGAAAAGTATCCTAAAGAGGATATCATCGGGATCGGGATCACCGCTCAAGGTGATGGTCTGTGGATGTTTGATGAAAATATGGAAGCAACGCGCAATGGCTGTTGTTTTTGTGACGGACGAGCTTTTCAAGAATTAGAAGATTGGGTCGCCGATGGGACGATTGAGAAAGCCTTTCAATTATCGGGAACACGTTTATTTACCGGAAATCAGAATCTTATTTTAAAATGGATGGATAAACATGAACCGGAAACGATGGCCAAGACCAAACATATCCTCCATTTGAAAGATTATTTATACTATAAATTAACCGACAAAATTTACACGGATGCTAGCGATCAATCCTTGGTTTTTATCAATATGACTACCCGTCAATATGATGATGACTTATTTAAATTGTATGGACTGGAAAAGTACCGGGAGTTTTTTCCAGAGATTATTGATCCATTAGAAAAAAATCATCCCCTTGCAAAGGATATTGCCAAAAAATTAGGACTTTCTGAAAACGTTGTCGTAACGAATGGACCGATGGATGTTGTGGCTTGTGCGATTGGTTCTGGCGTTGTCGAAAATGGCGATTGCTGCTCCATTATTGGTACAGCGGCACTTCATGAAATGATCATTGATAAACCCTATTCTGATGATACCCTGGCAGGGATG
>CAZJGM010000119.1:0-3998 GCA_964545675.1 uncultured Lachnospiraceae bacterium
TAACGATTAGGATAATATAATGCAATATGTTAGCATAAACTAACTATATGAGCTTATTATTAAATAATTTTCAGGAGGTTACAGATGAAATTAAGAAATAAAGGGGTTTTAGTCCTTGTTTTAAGTATTCTTTTATTATTTACAGCTTGTTCCCCATCTGAAGGGGATACAAGTGCAAGTGAGGGACAATTAAAATTGGTTACGACAACAACAATGTTAGCTGATTTGGCAAATATTATTGGGGGCGAACGAGTATTTGTCGATGGGCTAATGGGTCTAGGAATTGACCCCCATCTCTATCAGGCCAGTGCTGGGGATGTTTCTCTAATGCAAAATGCCGATGTCGTGGTTTATAATGGACTCCATCTGGAAGGAAAAATGGGCGAAATTTTTGAAAATCTCTCAAATGGACAAAAGACGACGGTAATCAGCATTGAAGAGGGTTTAGACGAATCACAACTTTTGGAATGGGAGGAAGATAGTTCACTGTACGATCCCCATGTCTGGTTTGATGTATCTCTTTGGGAGAATGGTGCTCAGACCCTTGCTAACGGTCTTTCTAAGGCAGACCCTGAGGGTAAAGATTATTATGAGACTAATTTAGAAGGTTATCTAAAAGAAATGGAAGAGATGGATGCCTATATTAAAGACCGTGTTGCTGAATTACCGGAAGATAAACGTATTCTGATAACAGCTCACGATGCCTTTCAATACTTTGGAAAAGCTTATGGTTTTGAAGTTTATGGCCTCCAAGGGATCAGTACGGATGCTGAGGCAGGTACAGCGGATGTAAGTGATTTAGCTAATTTTATCGTTGACCGTCAGGTTAAGGCGATTTTTTTAGAGTCATCGGTTCCACCTAAAACGATTGAGGCCCTCCAAGCGGCTGTGAAAGCAAAGAATTTTGATGTAAGCATTGGTGGAGAGCTTTATTCGGATTCCTTAGGTGATGCTGCATCAGGGGCTGATACTTACCTTCTCACCTTCAAAGCAAATATTGATACAATTGTGGATGCTTTAAAGTAATGGAGAATAATATGGAAGAATATACAGAATATATGGCTGAATATGTGGTTGAAGTCGAAGATTTTACAGTGGCCTATGCGGCTAAGCCAGTCCTTTGGGATATTGATTTAAAAATTCCTAAAGGAAAGTTGCTAGCTGTAGTCGGACCTAATGGTGCTGGTAAAACTACTCTATTAAAGGGAATGCTTGGTTTATTAAAACCAGTGAGTGGTGTGGTTCGCTTTTTAGATAGCAATGGCCAGGAGGGCAAAAATCGGATCGGCTATGTCCCTCAAAGTGGGAGTGTTGATTGGGATTTTCCAGCGACGGTACTTGATGTCGTCTTGATGGGGTGTTACGGTAAACTAGGATGGATTCGTCGCCCCCGTAAATCAGATCTAGTCCTTGCCAAAGAAACTTTAGCTAAGGTTGGTATGGAAGATTATGCATCACGACAGATTAGCCAATTATCAGGAGGTCAGCAACAACGGGTGTTTCTTGCACGCGCCTTGGTTCAAGAAGCCGATATTTATTTTATGGATGAGCCCTTTAAGGGTGTTGATGCTCAAACGGAACTTGCGATTGTGGCTTTGTTGAAGGAATTAAAAGAAGAGAGAAAAACGGTTGTCGTGGTTCATCATGATTTACAAACGGTAGCGGATTATTTTGATTGGGTAACTCTACTTAATTTATGTATTGTAGCGAGTGGACCAGTAGAAGATGTTTTTAATGAAGAAAATTTAAAAAAGACTTATCGCAGCACGGCGTCTCTTTTAAAGAGTGTGATCTGATATGGATAGCCTTTTATATTTATTCAAAGATTATACCTTTCAAACCGTCGCCTTAGGATCTGCTCTTTTAGGACTTATTAGTGGTATCATGGGAAGTTTTGCTGTCCTTCGAAAACAAAGCTTACTGGGGGATGGCGTGTCTCATGCGGCCCTTCCTGGTGTTGTTATGGCCTTTATCTTATTAGGAAGCAAAAATACCGAAGTTCTTTTATTGGGTGCTTTAATTTCTGGTTTGATGGCAACGTTACTAATAGTTGGAATTGTCGATTTTACCCGGATTAAATTTGACAGTGCCTTGGCACTTGTTATGGCAGTCTTTTTTGGACTAGGACTTGTACTTCTTACCTATGTACAAAAGCTTCCGAATTCTAATCAAGCTGGTCTTAATCGCTTTATTTTTGGTCAGGCATCAACCTTATTGCAACGAGATATTATTATTATGAGTATTATCGGGATCTTACTTTTGGGATTGGTTTTGCTTTTTTGGAAAGAATTTAAACTTTTTACCTTTGATCCTGATTATGCCCAAAGTTTGGGTTTCTCATCGAAAAAATTAAATCTTATCTTATCATTTATGATTGTTTTATCGATTATTATTGGTTTGCAAACAGTTGGGGTTATTTTAATGAGTGCCATGCTAATTACACCAGCAGTAGCGGCCCGGCAATGGACCAATAAATTATCGACCATGGTCGTTTTATCGGCTTTCTTTGGAGCCTTATCAGGTGTCATTGGAACAGGAGCAAGTTCGCTTATTCCCAAACTTCCCACTGGACCAGCAATCGTGGTGGCAGTAAGTATTATTGTCATAATAAGTCTTTTATTTGCTCCAGGACGAGGGATGATTTATCGCTTGTATCAACATCGAAAAAACAAACAATTATATAAGTTAAAAGGGGGTGTAAAGAATGACCCCACAAGTTGAAATTCAGATTATTGCCGTAATTGTAGCGGTGGCTTGTGCCCTGCCAGGAGTCTTTCTAGTTTTACGTAAAATGTCAATGATGTCGGATTCGATCACCCATACAATTTTGCTGGGCATCGTCTTGGCTTTTTTTCTAACAGAAGACCTTTCGTCACCGCTTCTAATTGTCGGAGCGGCCTTAATGGGCGTGATTACGGTCTGGTTAACAGAAACTTTGAGTAAAACCGGTTTAATGGCTGAAGATTCGGCCATTGGTGTCGTCTTTCCCTTGCTTTTTTCAATCGCCATTATCTTAATTAGTCGCTATGCTGATTCGGTTCATTTAGATGTTGATTCAGTGCTTCTTGGTGAACTAGCCTTTGCCCCTTTTGACCGCATGATCGTAGGAGGTGTAGATATTGGGGCCAAAGCGATCTATACAACAGGAATCCTCTTGCTAATTAATCTAATCACGATTATTGTCTTTTTTAAAGAGATTAAGCTAGCAACTTTTGACCCTATGTTAGCGGCTGTTTTAGGCTTTTCTCCGGTTTTAATTCATTATACCTTAATGACCCTCGTCTCGCTTACCGCCGTTGGATCTTTTCAGGCAGTCGGTTCGGTGCTTGTCGTTGCCTTTATGATCGGACCACCAGTTACAGCCTTTTTATTAACCAATGATCTGAAAGGAATGCTTATTTTAAGTGGGATTATTGGTAGCATTAATGGAATACTCGGTTATCAATTAGCGGCATGGTTAGACGTTTCTATTGCCGGGAGTATGGCTGTTGTCACCGGTTTAATGTTCTTACTTGTTTTTATTATCTCTCCTAAAAAGGGATTAATTAGTTCGCTTTTAAAACGGCAAAAGCAGAAATTTGAGTTTGCTAAGGCAACCCTGCTTTTTCATCTTTCCAATCATGAGCATACCAAGCAAGTGGCTGTAGAAACTGGTATTGACACCATCCACATTCACTTACATTGGACAAAAGACTACACAAGAAAAATTACCAATTCTTTAAGGAATGATGGACATATTAGCTTTTCAGATGGTTTAGTAAAATTAACTGATAAAGGACGAAAAGCTGTTTTGCATAGTTATGAATTATTTTTTGAAGATGGTTGTTCATGTGGCCAGAAAGTTGATGACTTTTTAGTTTAACTTAAATACCGCCTGTTAAAAACAGACGGTATTTTTTTGCCATTAAAAAAATAAAAAAAATGATTGACTAGAGTAGTCAATTGGGTGTATATTAATATTGACCAACATAGTCAATAAAAAAAGAAAGGTTGAAAAT
>CAZJGM010000120.1:0-3910 GCA_964545675.1 uncultured Lachnospiraceae bacterium
TTAAGCTCCTTTTTATTCATCACTTTTAACTCAGAAATAGAGGCTAGTTTTTCAATATACTGGTGTGATTTCTTCATTAACTCTAACGAGTCATTATTATCTGTATTTACAAATAATTGAATTTTTTTAGAATTCGGCACATCCATCTCGGCGCGAATATTTCTGATATTTCGAATAATTGCCATTATCAAAGTAACATCTTTTTCGTCTTGGGGATAATTATTTTCTTCTTTTTCATGAGGCCAAGCTGCGATAATGATATCCCCCTTAGTTCCCGGTAAACAACTAAAAATTTCTTCAGTGATAAAGGGAGTAAAGGGATGGAGCAGACGTAAAATACCATCGAGGACTTCATGAAGGGTAATTTGTGCTGCTAGTTTTGACTCCTGATCATCCCCATACAAACGTGCTTTAACCAGTTCAATATACCAATCACAATACTCACTCCAGGCAAAATCGTAAATCTTTGAAGCGGCAATACCCAATTCAAATTTTTCCATATTATGGTTAACTTCTTGAGTAATAGTATTAAGTCTAGAGATAATCCAACGATCGGTATTTTCAAACTTAACCGCTTCATTTTTTTGCCCTGCAATATTATCATCAAGATTCATCAAGACAAATCGGGCAGCATTCCAGATTTTATTAAGAAAATTACGGCTGGCTTCAACTTTTTCATCCTGCCACCTGATATCATTTCCTGCTGAATTCCCCGTAATAATGGTAAAACGCAGGGCATCAGCACTATAATCAGCAATAACTTCTAAGGGGTCAATGCCATTTCCTAGTGATTTGCTCATTTTTCGCCCCTGAGCATCGCGGACTAATCCATGGATATAAACATCTTTAAAGGGTGTTTGATCCATTTCAAAAATCCCCATAACGATCATTCGGGCCACCCAAAAGAAAATAATATCATAACCGGTAACCAAAACAGATGTCGGATAGAATTTTTCTAAATCAACTGTTTTTTCGGGCCACCCCAGTGTTGAAAATGGCCAAAGACCGGAACTAAACCAAGTATCCAGAACATCTTCATCTTGATGAAAATGGGAATGATTGCATTTTAAACAGGTCTTAGGCCTAGTTTTTGAAACAATCATCTCTCCACAGGCATCACAATAATAAGCAGGAATCCGATGGCCCCACCACAATTGCCTAGAAATACACCAATCTCTAATGTTTTCTAGCCAATGATAATAAATCTTACTAAAACGATCAGGGATAAATTCTGTTTGCCGATTTTTGACCGCTTCTAGGGCTGGTTTTGCCAGATCATCCATCTTGACAAACCATTGGTCTGAAGTCATCGTTTCAACACTTGTTGAACACCGGTAGCAGCCACCGACATTATGGTCATGGGATTCGGTCTTTTCGAGTAAGCCTAATTTTTTAAGGTCAGCAACAACTGCCTTTCGACATTCATACCGGTCCATTCCTTGGTATTGGCCAGCCAAGGCATTCATCGTACCATCGTCATTAATGACCCGAATTTGTTCAAGATTGTGACGAAGGCCGACTTCATAATCATTGGGATCATGAGCTGGTGTCATTTTTACCGCCCCGGTCCCAAATTCCATATCAACATAATCATCGCCAACAATCGGAATTTCTTTATCGAGTAAAGGTAAAATTACTGTTTGGCCAATTAAATGCCGGTAACGGTCATCCTCAGGATTAACCGCCACTCCACTATCGCCCAGCATCGTTTCCGGACGCGTGGTTGCTACTAAGAGATAGTTTTTTTGATTCTTTAATGGATAACGAATGTAATAAAGTTTTCCTTCTTGCTGGGCATACTCAACCTCGGCATCTGATAAGGCCGTTTTACAGGTGGGACACCAATTAATGATCCGACTCCCCTTATAAATAAGGCCTTTTTCATATAAATTAACAAAAGCTTCGTTCACCGCCTTAGAACAGCCCTCATCCATGGTAAAGCGTTCTCGACTCCAATCACAGGAGGCTCCTAATTTTTTTAATTGATCAGTGATCCGCTTTTTATAAGTCATCGCCCAATCCCAGGCTTTTTCCATATAAGCTTCACGGCCAATTTCTTGCTTGGTTTTCTGTTCTTCTTGCCAAAGTTTTTCGACGACTTTTACTTCAGTGGCAATGCTGGCATGGTCAGTCCCAGGAAGCCAGAGAGCGGCATAGCCATCCATCCGCTTATAGCGGGTTAAGACATCTTGAAGAGTGCCATCAAAAGCGTGGCCCATGTGGAGTTGGCCAGTGATATTAGGCGGTGGCATAATAATTGTAAAGGCTTGCCCGTTTTCATGGACTTCCGGTTTAAAATAACCTTTTTCATGCCATCTTTTATAAATTTGATCTTCTACTTCTTTGGGATTATAAGTTTTAGACATTTCTTTTTTCATATATTTACCTGCTGACTTCCATTATAGTGTTTTTTTCGCCAATCAGACCCATGCATAAGTCGATTGTTTTTGACATTGACCGTTTAAGGGCCTCATCAGACATATTTTCTGACATTTCTTTAATAATATGTTTATTTTCAAAAAGGAATTCAACCATTGCCGTTAAATCCTTAATTTTTTCAACTTTAATAGCCATCCCACCATCAACTAAATAATCGGCATTTTCTTCTTCTTGGCCTGGGTAATAAAAGGGGATGATCATGGGGATGTTTTTGACAATCGCTTCAGTTGTGGTAAGACCACCTGGTTTTGAAATAATAGCATCGGATTCGTCCATCAATTCTGAAATGTTTTGAACAAAACCATGGATTTCAATAATCTTATTGCGATAAGGTAGATATTTTTCCAGATAGCGAATTTCTCGTTCAATCTTTTTATTATTGCCACAAACAACAATAATTCTCATGTTTTCGTCAACTTTTAAAAGTGCTGAAAAAGCCTTTTCCATTTGCCGACTACCAAGGCTTCCAGCCATCAATAAAACCGTTCCAGCAATATGACTTTCTTGCTCTTTTTCTTCAACACAATAATTGGTTAAAAACGATTGTCGAATTGGGATCCCGTAGGGATAAATAATTTCTGGATCGACCCCTTTATCAATCATGGTCTCTTTAGTATAGTTACTTCCAACCACGTAGGCATCAATCATTTTTTTTATATAAATAGTATGGATTTTATAATCGGTAACAATGGAGAGAATCGGCACATCAAAGGCTTGATGTTCTTTTAAGGTGGCAAGAACATTGGTCACAAAGGGATGGGTGATGATAATTAAATCCGGTTTCCCTTCTAAGATCATCGGGACTATATCCGGATTCATAACCCGAGTCAAGACTTGGAATAAGCCTTGTTGAAAACGGTTCATATTGTTAAACTGATTATACATCTGCTCATAGAGTCTAGGCACATTCATCACCATCTGCTGATATCCCTTTGAAATCAGTCGATCTAAGGCAACACTTGTCTCTTTAAAAGCATCGTGAATTTCTGTTTCTAATCCGACTAGATCGAGTGATTCTTTAAGAGATTGAGCCGCTAGATTATGTCCTGCTCCAGTTGAAGCAGAAAAAATGTATACTTTTGCCATTGTTAAGCCTGTTCTTCGAATTCTCTAGTAAAACGATAATTAACCCGCATCAATTTTCCACCAATTTCTTTTTCTTGTCTCTTTTCAACAAAATAAAAGCCTCCAAAGACCATTAACATCCCTGCTACAACTACTGACCACCCAATTAATAATTTTTTTAACATCTTAACCTCCATACCTTTTTATTTAGCTGGTTCACTTAAAAAAATGGTTCCTACTTCTTTGCCTTCTAATATATCATAAAGAATCTCACATACATTACCAGAAGCAACAATCACATCAATCCCACAATCGGTAGCATAACGGGCGGCACTGAGTTTTGTAACCATCCCTCCCGTCCCTAATTTAGAATTAGAGCTTCCGGCCGTCTTCATAACTGCCTGAT
>CAZJGM010000121.1:0-3901 GCA_964545675.1 uncultured Lachnospiraceae bacterium
TAAAAAATACTGCCAAAACTATCAAGTAATTTATAAAAAAGCAAGATTAGGATGACCCCAAAAAAAAGCGTGCTATATTTTTTGAAAAACTCTTTATCTTTAATAAATTTCACATTATCCCCCTAAATTAAATCTGTTTTCTATCTTAACACGATCCTTAAGAAAATCAAGGTAAATTTAACTTAATCTCCTTATATTAACGGATCCTTTGTTAATTTAACCCTTTCTTAAAGTTTTTCTTGTAAATTAGCCTAAAATGCCTTATATTTTGATTGTAGAAAAATTTCGATAGGAGAAACAATGATATACCTAGCCATCATTCTTTTTACCATTTTCCTTGATCAATACACTAAATTTCTGGTTCTTCGTTATTTAAAACCAATTGATACCTACCCTATTATCGCCAATGTCTTTCACCTTACTTATGTTGAAAACACCGGGGCTGCCTTTAGCCTTTTTTCCAATATGCAAGCCTTTCTGATCCTCGTAACCTTTATTTTCACCTCAGTATTAGCTTATGTTCTTTTAAAAACCCCAAAAATTAAAGCCAATCTTTGGGTTAATTTTTCTCTTGCTCTAATCATTGGTGGAGCGATAGGAAATCTCATCGATCGTCTGCGTTTGAATTTCGTTATCGATTTTATTGATTTTCGAATTATTAATTTTGCCATTTTTAATTTTGCCGATATTTTTGTCGTCTGTGGCAGTTTCTCTCTACTCATTGCCTTGATCATCAATAAGGATTTTTGGGACGAGCAAAATTTCTCCTTGCTATAAGACGACGGCATCCCGGTATTTAATAGTTTTTGGTTTGATAACAATTTATATAGCGTTTCTTAAGGTGCTTATAAGCATTTGCAGCTTTTTGATAATCGGCGTAATAACCGACTAGGGTTGACCCGCTTCCGGTCATTATTGCCGCTTGGGCTCCTTGGTCTAATAAATCATCTTTAATTTTTTCTAGTTTAGGATAAATCTTAAAGAGCGGTTTTTCAAAAACGTTGCCTATATCCTTAAAATTAATGTTGCCACTATTAATGCCCCTAATAAGACCATCAATATTTGGTGAATTTATATCTCTTGCTAAATCCAATTGTTTAAAGGCCCAGGCTGTGCTAATTGAAAGATCAGGTTTAATAAGGATCATCTCCCAATTGCCAAAAGACGGAAGGGGTGTGATTTTTTCACCTATCCCTTCAACAAGAGCCGTCTTTCCATAGAGACAATAGGGTACATCGGCACCAATTGATAAGGCGATTGGTGCTAATTCATCTTTTGTCACGTTGACTTTAAACAGTTGATTTAAGGCCATTAAGGTGGTCGCCGCATCACTACTTCCACCTGCTAATCCGGCCCCATGGGGTATCTCTTTTTTTAAATGAATATCAACGCCTTTATTGATCTTATAATGATCAATAAAGCTTTCAGCCGCCATAACCACAAGATTTTCTCGATCAAGGGGAAGATCAATTGCATCCGATGATAAAAAAACACCAGAGTCCCTGCTGGAAAATTCCAAAACATCCGATAAATCAATGCTGTGGTTAATCATTTTCATTTTATGATAGCCATCCTCTTGTTTGCCCAACACATCTAGAGCGAGATTAACCTTTGCATAGGCTTTCATTATAATTTTATCCATCTTTTATTCACCCTTATCTTTTTATCCAAACTTTATTATACCATATTTATGATTCCCTATAAATGAAAAAAAGGAGATCTTATGTCCTATCATTTCCAAAACGATTGGGAAAGCCCCATCCAAAAAGAATTTAAAAAAGATTACTATTTAAAACTTCGGTCTTTTCTAAAAGAAGAATATCGAAATCATCAGGTTTTTCCACCAATGACTGATATTTTTAACGCCCTTAATCAAACCCCTCTATCTCAAACAAAAGTGTGCATCCTTGGCCAAGATCCTTACCATGGCTATGGCCAATCCCATGGCTTGGCTTTTTCGGTCAAAGCACCTACTCCTATCCCACCCTCACTCGCTAATATCTATAAGGAATTAGCGGCTGATCTGGGCTATCCGATCCCTAAGCATGGTTGTCTTGATCACTGGACAAGCGAGGGGGTCTTACTTTTAAATGCCGTTTTAACCGTTCGTGCTAAAGAACCCGGTTCACACCGGCAAAAAGGCTGGGAGACCTTCACCGGACAAATTATTAAAGAGCTTAATGATCAAGATCGCACCATTGTCTTTATCTTGTGGGGTCGGGATGCCCAAGCCAAACAATCCCTGATCACAAATCCTCTCCACCAGCTCATTATCTCATCCCATCCCAGTCCCTTATCGGCCCACCGCAGTTTTTTTGGCAGCCGTCCTTTTTCTAAAAGCAATGCCTTCTTAAAAAATTCCGGTCAAACACCGATCGATTGGGCAATTATCTAAAGCCTAGCATAAATAAATACTTAGGCAAATTTAAAAGTCCTCGTTCTCATTCAAGACCGAGGACTTTTCGTTGCCTAAGTATTTCTTCAAAGGATAATTGGCCAGGAGCTGTTTGCTTCTTTCCCGAAGCAAAACTCAAAGACCCCCCACAAATTTCCGGGGCAATTCGGGTGATTTTCCCAAGTGTGCCCATGGCTATTAAAACAATTGGCTTTGGTGTTTTTGGGCTATAATTTAAACTTAATCGGATTAAACGGCGAAGATCATCTTTGGACCTAGGACAAAGGGCTAATTTTAAGACATCAGCCTGATTTAAAGCCATCTGATCCAGTAATTGAATAATGGTTTGATCCGGAGGAGTCTGATCAAAATTATGATAGGAGAGAATCTTTTTCACCGCTGAATTCGCAATTGCTTTTTCAACCTCTTCTAAAAAATAGGCTGGGTTATCAAGCTCAATGTCAATATAATCGACCAAAGCACTGTTAATTGCTCCTTTAATCTTCTCTAATCGTGCTTGGTCTGATAACTGTGAACGGCCTCCCTCTCGCTCACTGCGAAAGGTGTAAATTAAAGTCTTTTCTTTAATTAAGTGGCGAATTCCTTTAAGGTCGTCACCTTGGTCTAAGTTATCTTCAAAATAATCGCAACGCCATTCAAAAAAATCATAATTTTTAAGGATGCCTTCATTAATTTCATCCTCTAAAGCTTGCATATTTTTGCCCGTTAGAGGCATGCACAGGGCATAGTCGTTTTTTATTATTTCTTTTTTCATCACTTGCCTCTCTTATTTTTTCTATCTTTCTACCGCTTAAGCATCCTTCCATTCTTTAATCAGTTCTTCTGCACAAGCAATTATAGCTCCATAAACATCCTTATAATATTTGATCCCCTCTTGGTGGTCTTCTTCTGTAAAGGCGTTGAGACAATCCTCTACTGCTACCACCTGAAAGCCACTCTGAAAAGCATCTGCTGCCGTATGCCGACAGCACATGTGGGTATGCAAACCGGTGATTAAAACCGTATCTACTTTTAAAGTACGCAATAATTCCTCTAAGCCCGTCTCAAAAAAGGAGCTATAGGTTCTTTTTTCTATTTGATAATCGTCGGCTGTCGGTTCAAGTTCTCCAATCACCTCTGCTTCTTTTGTTCCTTTCATGGCATGTTGACCCCATACCCGCATCTCAGGGTCATCAGGTAGATGACTATCATTTGCAAAAATAACCGGGATGTTTTTTTTCCTAGCTTCCAATATTAAAGCTTTTAAATTAGGGATCATCTCTAGGGCCCGATCACAAGCAAGTTTTCCATATACAAAATCATTAAGCATGTCGACAACAATAAGTGCTTCTTTCATTATAACTACCTCCATCTATTTTATTCTATATCTGACCTTTTGTGGGTAAATCGTTTTTTAATAGCATCTTAAAACGTATGTTTATTATATCAGATTAGACCATGATTGAAAACTCCTAGACGCTACTTTAATAAGGCGTTAATTTTTTT
>CAZJGM010000122.1:0-3884 GCA_964545675.1 uncultured Lachnospiraceae bacterium
ATTTTTCAGTAGTTCAATATCCTGACAGTGTCCATTGATATTAAAATCGCAGGAAGTCAGTGAACAAATATCTTTTTCTTTTTTCATTGTTTCCATTTCGGCTTCCTTTCAAAAAGTTTATCCTAATAATAGTATGAGCTATTATAACATATAATGGCTCATAATTAAATAAAATTTCATGAAAGCTTAATTATCTGTTTAAAAAGCTAAAAAACAATGATAGAATTGTAAAAAAGCTTAAGCGACGAAGGGTTTTAAAGTTAAGAAAAAGAGTAAAATATAAAGGAAATACAGAAATGACTGATTTTTTTTAAGAACAAGGGGTAATAAAGTAAATAGAAAACACTTAATTAAGGAAGGGAAAAGATGGAAAATCAACAGAATCCTGAGCGAATAAAAATGTTAGGCGTTATTATTTCTAAAAAAAAATCGTTTGGATGGCTATGTCTTCTGCTAGCCTTGCTAATGGTGATAATGCTAGGGTGTTCTTCTAAGTCCTCAGAAGATAAAAGTTTAAGCAATGAATCAGGAGTGGTAGAGGAGACTATTAGTAACGAAGCTCCGATTATAGCAGAGACCGCTACAGTCTTTGATGCATCTAAAATTATTTATAGGGGAAGAATTGCCTTAAATACCGATCATTACCAGGAAACATTCGATAAGATTACAAATTACACCGAGGAAGTTGGTGGTTTTATTCAGGAGTCAGGATCAAATTTTATGGCCCAAGATACAAAGCAGGCCAACTCCGGGTATTTAACGATTCGGATTCCGGCCGATAAATTTTCACAAGCCATGGAGACCATTCAATCCTTTGCCAGTCCAATTAATGCAGATGTGACGACCAGTAATATTACTCAACAATATCAGGATGTAGAAATGCAATTAAATAATTTAAAGCTTCAGGAGCAACGCTTGCTTGAACTTTTAAAAGAAGCGACAACTATGACTGATCTGCTAGCAATTGAAAGTGAATTAAATCGCATTCGCACTGAGATTGATCAATTAACATCGACTAAGAAAAACTGGGATGTCGAAATAAATTATGCGACGATTGATGTCTCCCTTTATGAAAAAGAAATATCTTCAAGTGGTGTAACATCACCATTTTCTGATATTTTTAGTAAAATTGGAGCGGGTTTTGTGACATCGGTTAACCTCCTTCTTCGTTTTATTGCTTTTTTGATTGTTGTATTAGTCAGTTTATTACCATTTGCAGGGGTTGCTTTGCTAGGTATTTATCTATTTTTTAAAGTAAGAAAAAAAATAAAGGAAAAGAGAGGGGAAGTAAAAAAAGATCATGATAAAATAAAGGATCAGAAAGATAATCAGTCATTAAAACAATGAGTGTGCTTAAAAAGAAAGGAAGGCATGTCATGTATTGTAATAGTTGTGGAAGTAAATTACCGGATGGGGCCGAATTTTGTACGAATTGTGGGGCCAAACAAGGGGGCAAAGGAACGACAAGCCCAAATACCCAAAGAAAGGTTAACATTCCTCCACCGCAAGTCACAAGAAACCCAAGTTCTTCTGGCCAAGGGAATTATTCTCAAGAAAAGGCCGAATTAATTACCACCAAAGAGTATATACTGATGATGGTTTTATTTGCCATTCCCATTGTTGGTATTGTCTTTATGTTTATCTGGGGCTTTGGAAGTGACACACCGATTAATAAAAAGAATTATGCTCGGGCCATGCTTATTTTTATGGCAATCGCAGTGGCGATTAGTATTATAATAAGTGTGATTATGGGTGTATTGACGGCTTCAATTATGAGTAGTGTTTATTATTAAAAAAATAAAAGCTATTTATCCCAGCAAAATAAGCTATTAGCCTATTGTTAGGCTAATAGCTTATTTTATGATGATTAAGATCACAAATCTTTTTTCACTAAGGAGGCAAGGCTAATGATTTCACGGCCATGTTTATCCCTGATTTGGTCGATTGCTTGATCAAGGCGTTCATTTTTATTATCCTTGCTCCCATTAGCGTTCAAATCATCGAAAAAAGAGACTTGTTTGCCAGCATAATCCTGATCAAAAGCTGAGAGGCTGACACCAATTAGGCGGACTGGTCGATTCTTGCTCCAATTTTTTTCTAGTAAGAGGCAGGCGGCCTGGTAAATGTCTTTAGTGGTAAAGGTCGGCGAAATAGTGGTCTGTCTGGTAATTACCTTAAAATTAGGATATTTTAAGATGATTTGAACGACTGACCCCTTTTTATGATGGCTTCTTGCTGTTCGACCGATATCATCGGCAAATTCCATCAGAACAATTTTAGCAGCATTGATATCTGAAATATTTTCTGCTAGGGTTTTTTCACGGCCGATCGATTTCATATCATCAGCACGACGGGGATTAAGGGGCGAAGGATCGATCCCATTGGCATGGTTAAAAATAATCTTGCCGCTTTTTCCTAAAACGGTGGTCAAATCATTTTGATTGCTATTGGCAAGGTCACCAATGGTATAAATGCCTAATTGATTGAGTTTTTCAGCCGTTTTTGAACCGACACCATGCATTTTTTCAACCTTTAGGGGCCAGAGCCTTTTTTCAATATCCCCTTGCCAAAGTTCAGTAATCCCTAAGGGTTTTTTCATGTCAGCAGCCATTTTTGACAGAAATTTATTCTCAGCAATGCCGATCGAAGACCAGAGGCCTAAATCTTTTTTAATGGTGTCCATGATAGTTTGAGCAGCCACGGTGGGAGGGCCGAAGAGACCTTGGCTACCGGTCATATCAAGCCAAGCCTCATCAATGCTGTTTTGATCGACAATTGGTGAATAATGCGTTAAAAGCCTCATCACCTTTTCAGACATTTCTTTATAGAAGGCGTGGTCTGGACAAACAAAAAGCATTTTAGGGCAAAGCTTTAAGGCCTGATGAATAACCATTGCTGTTTTAACCCCATAGGCCCTTGCCTTATAGTTAGCTGCTAAAATAATGCCGGTGCGTTTTTTTGGAGAACCAGCAACGGCAGCCGGTAGATCGACAAGGGAGGGGTTTCTGGTCATTTCACAGGCGATGAAAAAAGCATTCATATCTACTAGGAAAGTAACTTTTTGCATGGCCGATCCTTTGTTAATAATTAGTTTTGTCTATGGATAAATTATAAGCGAGAGTAACAATAAATTCAATAGCTCTGTGCTTTAGCAAGGGAAAAGATTCTAAACAAAAAAGCCTTAACTTTTTTATTAATAATAGTTGGTTTATTTATTTAAAAAGGTGGTATTGAATTTATATAGAAGCTAGTCTTAAAATTATAGACGATTGATGTTTTTTAGAGATTAGGAGTGGATTAACTATTTTAACGATTAGGGAGGGGTAAGTTATGAAAAAGAATCGGTTAATTGTTTATCTCGGCATTATCACGATTATGATGGGTTCTTTGCTACTTATGGGGGCAAGCTGTAGTGCTAGTACGGCTAATGTTAGTAACGGGGTGATGACAAGTGGTGTTGATGAAAATATCCAACCGATCGATTCGCTTACAGAATTTCCGGTCAATACGGATGTTTACGTCACAGCAGAACTACACAATGCGCCAGATGATACCGACATTACCTTTGTCTGGTATTTGGATAATCAAGTAATAGAAACAGTTACCATTACAAATGAGGATGTCACCGATGCACCACTATGGGGTGTTCTTCCGGCAGAGCTTGTGACACAGCCTGGTAATTATGCGGTTGGAATTTATATTGATGATCGAGAAGAAGCAGATACACTTAATGAATTTGTTGTTAAATAGAAAAAATTTTAAATTATTTTAAGATTAAGCAAGATTAGAAAATAAGATCTATTGAAAAATCAATAGATCTTATTTTTATAACAAGCCTTTGATTCTTGTAAAATTAGTTTATTTAGGGTATATTTAGCCTATCA
>CAZJGM010000123.1:0-3843 GCA_964545675.1 uncultured Lachnospiraceae bacterium
ATAGAAATTATGTAAAAATAAATCGGCAGTTTAGATATTTTATAAAAATAAAACGAATACTTTAAAAAAGGAGTCGAAAAGTGAAAGCAGTTTTGGAACCGAGTCAACCAGTCGTCATCAATAATAATAACGGATTACACACCCGTGTCGCAGCAATGGTTGTGAGGCAGGCACGAAAGATTGAAGAAAGATGGGGCTATCAATTATATTTAAGGCGTCCTTTTGCTTCAACAGGTGTTCCTTGCAATAGCGTTCTTCCAATTGTTTCGCTTAAAATAAAAAAGGGTGAGACAGTTGAAATTTATAGTAGTCAATCAGGTAGCAAAGAAGCGATTGGGGAAATGGTCACGTTTTTAAAAGAAATTCCAAAGTTAGAAGGAGTAGAAACAGAGCTTGTTGATAATCTTTTACAAGAGAGTACCCTAGCCAGTGAGAAGATATTTGAAAGTATTAATAATGGTCTTATTGCAATGGATAAACGGGGGATCATTAATATCTTTAATCGAGCAGCAGAGGAAATAACGGGAATTAAAGCTCATGATATAATCGGGAAAAAAGGGGATGAATGGGTCCCAAATTTTAATCTAAAAGATCTTTTGAATATGAAAGATGAAAAATTAGGGTTAAAGCATAAAATTGGCAGTAAGTGGGTGATTACTAATAAGAGCCCAATCCTTGCAGATGGCGAAATCTTAGGTGGGGTCGTGATTTTTCAAGATATTTCAAAAATCGAAGAATTATCATGGGAACTTCATAGTGTAAAAGAATTAAAGAGAAAGCTTGATCATATATTAGAAACGGTTGATGATGGTATCTGCATGATTAACAAAAAACAGGAAGTCACTTATGTAAACTATCCCTTTGTAAAGATGTTTCACAAAGATGGAAAACAGGTATTGGCCCGGAAAATTAATGATCTTTTCCCTGGTCAATCATTTTCCCAAGCCTTTTTTTCTGGCAAAGAAGAGATGATTTTGAGATTAGAATCAGGTCAAGAATTTATTTTAAATGTTCGCCCAATTATTATTGAAGAAAAATTACGAGGGAGCATCCTTGTCGCTAGGGAATTAACGGAAATTACGCGCTTGGTTGAACGGGTAGAAGCCTTAACGGAAAAGACTCGCTATCTTCAAGAAGAATTGGCAAAAAAAGAGAAATTAAATGATTCTTTTAACAACATTATTGGCAAAAGCGGAGTATTAATCGAGAGTTTGATGATTGCTTCAAAAGCCTCAAGGACCGATGCTACAGTATTGGTACGGGGTGAAAGTGGAACGGGAAAAGAACTTGTTGCCCGGGCAATTCATCAAGCCAGTCGGCGGAAGGGAAAAGCTTTTGTTAGTATGAATTGTGCCGCAATACCATCTAATTTACTAGAAAGTGAATTATTTGGTCATGAAAAAGGGTCATTCACAGGGGCTTATAAGGAAAAAAGAGGGAAATTCGAAATTGCTGATGGTGGGACCCTATTTCTTGATGAGATTGGTGATATGGATAAGATGATGCAGGCCAAGTTATTAAGGGTCTTGCAAGAGCGTGAAATTGAGCGAATTGGTGGTGTAAAACCGATTAAGATTGATGTGAGAGTTATTACGGCGACTAATGCGCCGTTAGAAGAATTGATGGAAACAGGTGAATTTAGAAAAGATCTTTATTATCGGCTTAATGTGATTACCGTCATGTTACCGCCTTTACGGCAACGCAAAGGCGATATTCCTTTATTGGTGGAATATTTTACTGAAAAAATAAGTAAAAAGTATGATTTGCCTTCTTGCATGATGACCAAGAATGCTTTAAATGCCTTGGAAGACTATCATTTTCCCGGAAATGTCAGAGAACTAGAAAATCTAATTGAAAGAGGGATTACCTTATCAAATAATGAATGGATCACCCAAAAGGATTTACCAGCTTATTTTAGGGAGTCGAAAGAAGAGAATGATGGTCTAGATTGGGGAAAAATAAAAAATGGGGAAAATATACCCACCATCAAAGAGATGGAAAAAACCTTAATAGAGTGTGCCCTTAAAAAGGTTGGAAGTTATCGGAAAGCTGGTCTAATGCTGGGATTAGACCATAAGACAGTGGCTACAAAAGCTAAGAAATATGGGATAAAATAAAAATGGCATAGAAATTGCGTGAATTTAAGTGTGTGAAAAATAATAATGAATAAGGAGGATAAATAGTGACAGGTATAATTATTGTATCTCATAGCGAAAAATTAGCAGAAGGATTAAGAGATATCGTCATGGAAATGAATGACGGGAGTGTGGATATTATTGCTGCGGGAGGAGCTGATGGCGGTCGTATTGGAACAAATACGCTAAAGATAAAAAAAGCGATTGAAGATTTAGCAGACAAAGATCAAATTTTAATTTTTGTTGATTTAGGAAGTGCCGTATTATGTAGTGAAACGGCAATTGAAATGGTTGATGAAGACTTACAGGAAAAAGTTCACATTGTCGATGCACCACTGGTGGAAGGTGTAATTGGAGGTGTTGTCCAAGCAACGATCTGTGATGATTTAAATGAGATTGTTAGAACCTGTAAAGAAGGAGCAAAGCTAAGAAAAACGTCATAATTGGGGAATTAAAACCCGGCTGGGGAAAAAATACCCAATTTATTGGCATCGAGGATTGTGTAAAGGGCATTTATAGGCCTTTAGGTCTTGGCATGTTTTTTGCGAGTTAGTAATCGTATACAAAATATTAAATATTTAGGAGGAAAAAATGAAACGATTTGTTAATGATCCCTATGATGTAGTTGAGGAAATGTTAGAAGGTTATGCACGGGCCCATGAAGAGTATGTTGATCTGTTAAAAGATGATGAGGCACAAGGTCGTGTAATCGTTAGTAAAACGGCTAAACAAAAAGATAAAGTTGGTGTCGTTGTTGGTGGTGGCTCTGGCCATGAACCCTTATTCTTAGGTTATGTCGGAAAGGGTTTTGTTGATGCAGCAGTAATTGGTAATATTAATACGTCTCCTTCTCCAGATCCCTGTTATGCAGCCGTAAAAGCTGTAGATACGGGAAAAGGTTGTATCTATCTTTATGGAAACTATGCTGGCGATGTGATGAACTTTGATATGGGGGCAGAAAAAGCTGACGAAGAAGATGATATCCGGGTTGAAACTGTTTTAATTACAGATGATGTTATTTCATCAGAAAACATTGAAGATCGTCGCGGTATTGCCGGAATGTTCTGCATGTTTAAAGTTGCTAGTGCAAAAGCAGATATGGGAGCAGATTTAGATGAGGTTGTTAGAGTAGCTACCAAACTAAATGATAATATGAGAACCATGGGTGTGGCATTATCATCACCAACATTACCATCTAAGGGTGGTCCGATTTTCGACATGGAAGAAGGTCAAATGGAAATTGGGATGGGTCTTCATGGCGAACCAGGTGTTCGACGAGGGATGATTGAAACAGCCGATAAGGTTGTTGATCAAATGATGCCTCCTATCTTAGAAGATCTTCCTTTTGAAAAGGGTGACCAAGTGTTTGTCCTAGTTAATGGTTTAGGGGCAACACCACTTCAGGATCTCCATATTATTTTCCGTCGGGTTGCTCAAATCCTTGATGAAAAAGGAATTGATATTTATAAGACGGTTGTTGGAACGATGGCTTCTTCTATGGATATGGCAGGAATGTCAATTACTTTAGTAAAATTAGATGATGAATTAAAAGAAATGTTTGATTATCCAGTTGATGCCCCATACTATAAACAATTCTAGAAAAAACGCTAATTTTTAAAAAGTTAAGCAGCAAATGAATAACAATTAGAGAAATCCAAAAGGGTTTCTCTAATTGTTATCATCAATAGTATGATAGATAAGCAAGTTT
>CAZJGM010000124.1:0-3697 GCA_964545675.1 uncultured Lachnospiraceae bacterium
TAGTTTTTTTGATAACAGGCTAACAAGAGAGTCTCCGGCAATAGCTTTTATTAAGGCTTATCAAAAGGCCTATGGGCAAGACCCTGATTTACCGGCAGCCCAAGCCTACCTATCCATGCAACTAGCAGCTAAGGCCGTTAATCAGGCCAATAGTTTGGAAACAAAAGCTATTGAAAAGGTCTTGGCAGAAAATTCCTTTGATAGCTTATATGGAAGTATTAAGTTTGATCAACGCCTGATCCAGGGAATCCCAATCGTCCAGAAAGTTTATCTCAATAATCAACTGGTCGTCAAGGATAACCAGGGGGAGGAGAAAACCAGTGAATAAGCAATCTATTTTTAAGAAGAAAGACATTAAAAGTAGTAAAAAAAGTGACCATACGGCCTTGACAACGGTTATTGGCCCTGGTAATTTACTGATTTTGTTGGGAATCACAATTTTTCTAATCAGCGTTATTATTTTTTCGATGACTGTTCCAATTAATATTACTAGCACCATGAATGCTTTTGTCGGTTATGGTGAAGGAAATGTTGATGTCCTTGTTAAAAATGATGGGATTTTGTCAGAAGTTATGGTTTCCAATGGTGATTATGTGCAAAGAGGCGATTTGTTAGGAGTCTTAACCACTCAGGATACGGCAAACTTGATCTTAAGTGGGGAGATCTTAAGCGAGCAAGAAAAGAGAATGATCAAACGTCAAACCATGATTGTCGCTTTGGATAACGGTGTGGTTTTTGGACTAAAGCATCGAGATGGTGCAGTCCTATCTAAAAACACCAGTTTTTGTCACATAGCCAGAAAAGAAAAAGAAGATACGCCGGTAGTAATCCAAGCTTATTCGACTTACGAGAAGACCATTAATATAAAACAAGGTGACAAGGCAATTGTCGCTTTGGAATCCCTAAATAGTGATGAGTACGGATACTTAAATGGAATTGTTCGGAGTATCCAAGAGAGTGATTTGCCCCAAGAGGAAGGAACGGACTTGGAAATCCTTGTCATTATTGATCCTAAGCTTGATGATCAAGGAAATTATGTTTGGACCAAAAAAGATAATGGCTTTACGGGAGAAATAACAGACGGGGAATATGGAAAAGCGACTATTTTCACCGATGAATTATATCTGATTGACTTAATTGTCACCTAGAAAGGCGTAAGAATTGATGACAAAAAAAAATAAAAGTCACGATGAAAAGGATAAGGGCTTTAAAATTGCAAAGGTCCCCGTCGTTCTTCAAATGGAGGCGGTTGAATGTGGTGTGGCTTCTCTTTCGATGATTTTGGCTTATTATGGACGCTATGAAAGCTTAGAAAGCCTGCGCATTGACTGCGGTGTTTCCAGAGATGGGGTAAAAGCCGGGAATATTGCTAGAACGGCCAGGCTTTATGGTTTGGAATCACAAGGCTTTGTCTGTACTCTTGAGGCCTTAAAGAAAATGGAAATGCCAGTGATCATCCATTGGGATTTTAGTCATTTTCTTGTCTTAGAAGGATTTAAAAAAAATAAGGTTTATTTATGTGATCCGGCCTCCGGAAAACGGGCCATTGATGAGGACGAATTCGAAAAAATGTTTACTGGTGTGGTGATTGAATCGCGTCCGGGACCGGAATTTAAAAAGTTTGGAGAAAAACCGAGTGTCTGGAAGGCCTTGTTTAAGCGTCTTTCTCAAACGGGTATTTTACCCTTGGTCTATGTCCTGATTCTGGGTATTTTATTGGTTATACCCGGTCTAGTAATTGCCAATTATAGTAAAATATTTGTTGATTATTATTTAGGTGGGACAGAAACATTTAGTATTATTATTTTTATTATTATTTTATTAAATACCATTGCCTTTCAAGCCATTCTTAATTGGCTAAAAGAAAATGCCTTGGTGAGAATGGAAAATTATATCGCTATTAACAGTGCTAGTAGCTATCTTCGCCATGTGTTGCGCTTACCAGTAGAGTTTTTTAACCAGCGGCAATCAGGTGATATCAATAGCCGAATGCAGAGTATCAATACGATTGCAAGGGCTCTATCCAGTAATCTGGCACGAATTTTAGTAAATTTAGTAACTGCTTTTTTGTACCTTATTCTTTTGTTTCAATACAATGTCATTCTAACCTTAATTGGAATTGCTATAACAATCATCAATCTATTTTTGCTCCAGTATACAGCCAAAAAGAATGCCGATAATAATCGGGTTTTGCTTCAGTATGAGGGCAAATCAATTGGCTGGATTATGGTTAATCTGAAATCGATTGAGACGATTAAGTCAATCGGAGAAGAAAATGATTTTTTTATCCGAATTGCCGGCTTGAGTGCTGAAACGCTAGAAGTCCAACAACGGATGGGGAAAATGGAGGCTATTATAGCCGTTTTACCGACCTTATTGACCAGTATTTTAACGGCTTTAATTTTTATGGTTGGTAGCCAATATGTATTAATGGGGGCCATGACAATTGGAACCTTTGTAGCCTTTAACACCTTAATGGCTGGCTTTACCCAGCCGATGAGTGAACTCGTAAGTACCAGTGCGGCTTTGCAAGAGATGATTGCCGATATTCAGAGGCTCGATGATGTTGAAAAATACCCTGAAGATGTGGCCTTGCAAGCGGAGAAATTATCGCTAGAAGGATTTGACTGTGATCAATTGGATGGGGAGATTGAAATAAAAGACCTCACCTTTGGTTATAATCGCCTGTCGCCACCGATTATTGAGGACTTAAATCTAAAACTTCGACCGGGTGGATCCCTTGCTCTAGTCGGTTCATCAGGAAGTGGTAAATCGACTATTGCCAAAATGATTACCACCCTTTATCAGCCTTGGAGCGGGGAAATATTAATTGATGGCATTGATATCAAAGCGATTCCAGCCGAGTTACGGATCAACACGATGAGTTCAGTTGACCAGGAAATTGTTATGTATTCGGCAACAGTGCTGGATAATATTACCATGTGGGACCAAACGATTTTAATGGAAGATGTGGTCCGAGCCACTAAGGATGCTTGCATTTATGATGATATTCTGGCCCTGCCCAATGCCTTTGATCATATTCTTAGTGAAGGGGGCAAAAACTTAAGCGGCGGCCAACGTCAACGCTTAGAGATTGCCCGAGCCTTGTGTAAAAATCCTAAGATCCTAGTGATGGATGAAGCCACCAGTGCCCTTGACACGGCGACCGAAGCAGCGGTCAGTGAGAACATTAAGAGGCGAGGGATTAGTACTGTTTTAATCGCCCATCGATTATCGACCATTCGTGATTGTGACGAGATTATTGTCTTAGAGGGTGGTCGGGTAGCAGAACGTGGCAGCCATGAGACTTTAATGGCTTTATCTGGTGAATATGCAAATCTTATTAGGACTGAGGGGTAGACGATGGCAAAAAAACCAGCAGAAATAAGACAGATCAATAAAATGTACGATGACTCGGCAAAAAAAGCAATTGATAGCGTTCTCTCTTCTGAGGACAACCATGTTTCCTTGCAGGATAACCCACTTATTTTTGCAGTGATTAAGGTCGCCGAGTTTAATGGCATTAATGTTAAAATACCGCCATTAAGAAAGTTTTATATGGAGACAGACCAACTTAAATTAATTGCTAACGAATCTGGTTTTCGCTTTCGCCTAGTAGAATTAAAAGGGGACTGGTATAAAAAGGATAATGGACCCATGCTTGCCTTTAGCCAAGAAGGGCAAGCACAGGCCTTGA
>CAZJGM010000125.1:0-3626 GCA_964545675.1 uncultured Lachnospiraceae bacterium
AAAAGATTCTTTTGACGATATCATCATAATTTGCTATGATCAGTAAAAGCAATGACTATTAAAAAAGACCATTTAATTTCAAGGTTCAATTAAGGAGGCTTTATTATGTCCTACCGCCCGACACTAGGAACATCAATTACCAACACTAAACTAAGAACACCCCAGCATATCTCGCCCTTTTCAGGCATGTGCGCCGTCTGCAGTAAAGACTGTATCGGCACTTGTGAAATCGGTTTATCGGCCATCCGTGGTTCTGATGCTATTAATCCTTACCAATCGGATATCAATCAATTTGCTTCTGAAAAGGATTATCCTTTAGACTTTTCCCATTTCAATATCAATGGCCGGGTTTTTGGAGCCATCGCCTGCGAGGAAGACCCCTTTTTAGCCACTTTTCCAAAAGTCACGCTTGATCGGACCTTTGGCCTCAAACATAAAGTCAACTTAAAAACACCGGTCATCTTGCCAGCCTTAGCCAAGTTAAACTGGCCAGATTATTTTGCCGGTGCCGCCTTAGCCGGAACACTGGCTTTTATTGGCGAAAGTGTTGTCGATAAAGACCCGGATCTCATTCTTAGCAATGGAAAAGTCACCCATTCCCCACTCTTAGCTCAAATGATCGAATCATTTCAAAAGCATTACCACGGCTATGGTGATATTGTTTTGCAAGCCAATTACGATGACGAGTACTTGGGTGTCCTTGATTATGCCATTGAAAAACTCGGTGTGAAGTCAGTCGAGCTTAAATTTGGCCAGGCTGCTAAAGGTATTCAGGGCTATGGGGTGGTTGATAGCCTTGAAAAGGCATTGGTCTTTAAAGAAAGAGGCCATATTATCCTTCCTGATCCCACCGACCCGGTGGTTGTCGAAAACTACCATCAAGGAATTGCTGAACCCTTTCAAAAAATCGGGAAACTACCCATGTGGGATGAGGACATTCTGCTTAAACGCATTGCCCAATTAAGGGCTTTAGGGGCCAAACGAATCACCTTTAAAACCGGACCCTATGATCCCAAAGACCTAATTCGGATTATTAAGATTGCCTCAAAGGCGGAGGTTGATTTAATCACCTTTGATGGTGGGGGTGGTGGGACTGGCCATAGTCCCGCTAAGATGATGAACGAATGGGGCATGCCGACCGTTTATATGGAAAGTCTCTTATATCAGATTCTAACTAAATTTAAAGAAAAAAAATATCCCCTCCCTCAAATTGCCATTGCCGGTGGCTTTGCTATGGAAGACGATATTTATAAAGGCCTAGCCCTAGCTGCCCCCTTTGTCGATTTTATCGCTGTTGGTAGAGGAGCCATGGCTGCCGCCTTTGCCGGTCGGCAAATCGGCCAACTAATCAAGCAAGACAAACTGCCAAAGGCTTATCAACAATTTGGCCATAGTAAAGAAGATATCTTTAGCGATTTAAAAGCTTTAAAGGTCCTCTTTGGTGAAAAAGCTAACCGTATCCCGACTGGTGCCATCGGTGTCTATTCCTATCTAAACCGGCTCTCGACGGGACTAAGGCAATTTTTAGCCCTTAATCGCAAGTTTGACTTAACGGCTATTGACCGAAGTGATCTTATCCCATTGACTGACTTGGCGGCCCAAGTTTCAGGGCTTTCCACTTATCACGACCGTGTCCGTAAAGAATTAGAAACCATCTAATCGAAATTTATTAAGAGAGGTAGCTTATGGATTGCAAGCATTGTCATCAAACGGTTTCACCTGATCACAAATTTTGTGAATCTTGTGGACAAGCCATTGAAACAGAAGATCATAACCATGAGAAATTAAAAAAGACCAATAATCCCCCCTTTAGCGAGAATATCCTCTTAGGTGAGGACGGTGTCTACCGGTGGACTTATGGCATGAGGATGTGGGAAAACCCGACCATTTTGATCACGGTTTGGAAAGTTCTCTTTATTGGTGGGATGTTTCCCGTTCTTTTAGTCAGCCTCTTAGAGCTTTTTGAGCAGGGTTTTACTCAAGCCCTAAGTGTTTTTATCCCGATGTTTTTGGGAATGATTGCTTTTATCACTGTTTTTTCTCTAATTGCTTATTTGATTGTCGCGATCGTTAATGGTGGCTACTATCAAGTCGTTTTTGAATTAGATGACCAAGGCATTCACCATATTCAGATGAAAAAACAATTTAAGAAAAATCAAGTTATCGCTTTGTTAACCATCTTAGCCGGGGCTGCTAGCGGTAGCCCTCAAAGTGCTGGGGCCGGTTTATTGGCCGGATCAAAGCAACACTCTTACTCTGATTTTAAAAAAGTTAAAAAAATAGTTGCCGTCCCTCGCCGCCATGTTATCTACATTAATGAAAGCCTTGAGCATAATCAGGTTTATGTTGGCGAGGAGGATTTTGATCAGGTCAAAGCCTATATTGTTGGCCATTGTAAGGACGCAAGCCTTGTTGAAAAATAAGCTAAACCATTGACTATGGCCTAAGTGTTAATAGCCGTGTAATTCTTTAATTAAAAATTCTTTACCACTGACAACCATAAATTCTTTTGATTCACAGACAGGGCAGATATTATCATTTTCTACTAGATTATATAAAAACCGGCAATTTTTACACCTTCCTAAACCAGGCGATTCTTCTTTTTTTTCGAGTATAGTTGAATAACTATTGATATTATTTCTTTTTTCAGTTATACTTTTGATTAAGAGGTGATATTGTGAAAAACAGAGACTTATATCTTAACCAACTCATAGCCTTCAGGGATAAAAATTTAATTAAGGTCATCACAGGTTTAAGGCGTTCTGGTAAATCTACCCTGCTTTCACTTTTTGAAAATCATCTGATTGAAAGTGGCGTTGAAAAAAAACATATTATCCGAATGAACTTTGAATCTTTTGAGTTTGATAAAATTACTGCTTACAAAGAACTCTACGCCTATATTAAAGAACGCATCAGTGATAAAAATAAAAAACATTATCTTCTTCTTGATGAAGTCCAACAAGTTTCCTCATGGGAAAGAGTCATTAATTCTTTTCTTGTTGATGCCAAGGTCGACATCTATATTACTGGATCAAATGCTTATCTATTATCTTCAGAGCTTTCTACACTGCTTTCAGGTCGCTATGTTGAAATAAAAATGTATCCTTTATCCTTTAAGGAATACTTAGACTTCTTAGGATCAGACAAAGAAGATAATCTTTTAGAGGATTTCAATCACTATCTTCGCTACGGCGGACTTCCCACTGTCGTTGAACTATTAGATCACCCTGATACCATTAGACCCTTCCTCGAAGGTATTTACAATACGGTCCTGATGAAGGATGTCATTGAAAGAAATGCTGTTAGAGATTCAGCTCTTCTTGAGAGCCTTTTAAAATTCATAGCCGCCAATATTGGTAGTATCGTCTCCACTAAAAAAATTAGCGATTATTTAACCAGCAGTGGTCGGAAAACAACAAGCGATACCATTGATAACTACCTAAGGATGCTTGAAAAAGCCTTTATCATCTACAAAGCAAGCCGCTATGACTTAAAAGGTAAACTCTTTTTAAAAACGCTTGAAAAGTATTACATTGTCGATATTGGTATCCGTAACCAGCTAACTGGCTTACACAATACCGATTATGGTCATGTACTAGAAAACATTATTTATCTTGAATTATTAC
>CAZJGM010000126.1:0-3572 GCA_964545675.1 uncultured Lachnospiraceae bacterium
GGCCCCGCCCCAATAGCCTGGTCCGAAAAGCCCCTCAATCGCTATTTTCAAGTAAAAGAGAGCGGGGCCTGCCAACTTATAAACTTACTGCCTTTTGCATGGATCAGTTTTGCGGTTCAAAATTTGATTTTATTCGTCTATATCTTGATTAAGGATCTCTTCAATTTTTAGAGAAATCTTTTCTAGATCAAGCTTAGCTTCTTTGGCGATGCTTTTTTTAAGCATTGGGCCGATTTGGCTAATATCGTCTAAGATATCCTTTAAAAGCTCTATTGCAGCGGTTGCTTCGATGATTTCGGCTGATGTTTCAACCATATTCGATAAGATCGTTGCTTCTGTTCTAGAGGCGATCATGGGGCTTTTGATACCTTCAACGTAGACATAAGTTCTCTTACCTGGGCCTCTATCATCTTCGATCGGTTCTAATCCGATAATTTTATCCGATCTTATAAACTTACCATATCCCAAAGGGACGACAACATCTTTTCTGATTTCCATAAAATAGCTCCTTTCATTTATCGGTAAACATGATAGTATAAAGATACCCTGTTTTTAACGTTTTATCCACTAATCAGGCTGAAGAATCTCCAATTAGTAAAGCACTTGCAAATAAGACTAAAAGACTAGGGGACGTTTCGTTTGTTATATTCCAGCACACTATAAGACCAAGGCCAAGCCAAAGCTCCTGCTGGCAGCTTGAAGAATAGTGGGAGCCCTATGTTACTGAGTATAAAATTGTTAGATTTACAAAATGGACAAATTACGACATAATATGACCATATAAAAACATAGAAAGAGGTGAGATTATGGACTTAAACATTAGACCATCAGCGGATTTAAGAAACAAATATAATGAAATATCAAAGCAATGTAAAGAAACCAGGGAAGCCGTGATAATAACTGTAAATGGTCGGGGTGATACAGCTGTTCTAGGATTACAAGACTACAGGCAAATGAAATCTGAATTAGAGTTACTAAGAACCCTTGCTGAAGCAGAAGATGATGTGCAAAATGGAAGGGTAGGATCGATGCAGAAATCCTTTGATGATCTTCGTGAATCGCTAGTAACGAGGAAGAATGAAAATGGATAAAATAGAAGAAGCGATTAATCGTCTACAAGAGTTCCCTAACTCAGGAAGTATACCAAGATATTCTATTTTAAGGAAACAAGGATACAGAGTAGTCATTGTCGGAAACCATCTTATATTTTATAAGGTAGATGATCAAGAAAAAGAAGTTGTTATATATGCAATAGTTGATGGAAGAAGAGAATATAAAAACTTAATATAAGTGTCGTTGGGACAACTTAAAGCGTTGACTAAAAAATTCGGGATCATACCTGCTGAATATCGTGAGAAGATCGCTCAATTGGATGCAATCACTTTAGAAGCATTGACGGAAGAAATTGATGATTTTAAAACGATCGAAGATGTCAAGACGTTCTTGGCTCTTTGATGGTCGATTATTGTGAGTGTCCTGGGGAGTGATATGGTTTTTTTGCACGCATGACATGGGGACGGGGAGGACCGATGAAAAAACATAAAGAAATATTAAGTTATCTCCTGGTCTTTTTATGGATGGGGATGATCTTTTACTTATCAAATCAAACTGCTCTTGAGTCAAGTACTTTAAGCACAGGGCTGGTTAAGAAGATCCTCAAAGCGACCGGAGCGTTCATAGAAAAGACCTTTAATAGTCAGCAATTTGACCACCTCCTTCGTAAGAGTGGCCACTTTTTTGTCTATCTAGTCTTAAGTCTTTTAGTCTTATCGGCTTTAAGACAAAGTGGATTGCGTGGCTACAAAGCCATGCTTGCAGCTTTTGCCATTTGTTTTTTGTATGCGATTAGTGATGAATACCATCAAACCTTTGTGGCCGGTCGAAGTGGTGAGTTGCGCGATGTCCTTATTGATAGCTTGGGAGCCTTGCTTGGTATCCTGATTTATTATGTTGGTTTGACCATCAGGGTAAAATGATTATAGAATAAAAGAGGCTAGCTGCAAAATTTGCAGCTAGCCTCTTTATATGAGCGACGGTCTCTATGCCTTTATAGTAATCTTTTTTCGCTTCTAAATGCTTTTCAATCGCCCGATTTTCATTTAAGAGGACCTTGATGGGATGACCTTCTTTTTCATGGTCGGGGACGACTCATTAGCTATTTTTCCCTAGAAGCCATAAAAACGGGTTGAATGAATCATGATTTTTAATCACTATTTTTAAGTAAAAAGTCGACGATGTCTTTGGCTTTTGGTGGGCAACCGGGGAGATTTTTCTCAAAACCCTTAGTACAGATGCCAACACCAATTCCTTGGCTTTCTTGCCCTTGATAGCCTTGGCCGATGTGAATTTTTTCATTAAGATTAGACAGACTGCCCTTGTCCTTGAGCCGGTCCAGGGCATGGATAAGGCTACCGTAACAGGCCGAACAAGCCATATCGTCTTCAACATTTTTGGCCAGCCTTTCGACCAGTCGACTTTTAGGGATGGTCATCATGGTCCGGTCTTGCTTTAATTCAATGATCTGGTCATTGCTAAATTGACTGGACCCGACCCCTAAATTTTCGGCCATTTCGATATAGGGGATCTCATGACAAGCATAGCCTAATAGTTGAGCGACATAGCTGTCGACTAAGACGGGATCTTTTCCGATGATCAGCCGATTCATTTGAACGGGATTGCCCCCTTCTTCAAAGTTTAGATCGCCAATAATCCCATCGACGATGATTAAATCTTGTTTGAGTACCTTGTTTAAAGCGGCGATTGGCTTGTGTAGACCCATGGTGTGAAAGCGTCTTTTTTCACGATCGGGGATACAGCCTTTTAAATTTTTTAAAGCACAGGTAATTTTAGTCTGGCAATGGCCCTTTAAGACCGGGACATTGATTAAATAATCGACCGCCATGGCCTGATCACAGACGGAAATGTCTGTTTGGTCGACCTGATAATGTTGATAGGAATCCTTTTGCAAGTCGATTAAGGGGACACCGTATAGCGAGGATAATTTTTCGTAGCCGCAGACTTTAAAGGCTAAAGCGGTCCGGTCGCCCACCCATGATCCCTCCAGAATGACTAAATTGTGGTAACCATTGTCTTTAAGAAATTTTATCACCCCTTCCACTAATTCTGCTGATGTTGTTGCCCCTAAATTGGCTGGCTTGGCCACGACTAGGTTAGGCTTTATACCAATTAATGAATTCTTATCGGGCAGGTCATCCAAGATATTTGCTTCTTTTAAAGCGTCTTCAACCAGCTCTTTAGGCTTACTGCCGTAGGTGATATAAAGTAAATCCTTTGTCATAAAATCTCCTTTCCAAAAACATTTAATTTATCACAGGTGATTTAATCTTATTATACCCCACCGATAATTTTATAATCTATAAGCGACCCTTATAATAGATAATGATTCTAATATACAGCAAAAAAGACTTGACTGCTAATCAATATGGTGGGATACTTTTTCATATATCTTTGCCTACAAATTTTACAAAGCAAATAATTTTAAGACTTATATTGGTAGTATAACAAGTTTATCTTAAAATAATGGAGGAAGAAAAATGGATAACTTATTTGAA
>CAZJGM010000127.1:0-3556 GCA_964545675.1 uncultured Lachnospiraceae bacterium
AGCTTTTTAAGCTTACTCTCAGCCGGAAAAATCCAGCTCCCAATTTATTTTTATTCTATGTTTTTAGTATACAGATCTTTTTTAATAAAGTCAATTAGAATCGTTTAAATGACTTAGTAAATTATTCGGCAAATGATCAGGCTTCTCTTGTGATTCAAAATAATTTCTAATTCTTAACTTTGGCACAAGTAATGCCTGTCTCAAACTTTCTAAATTAGGCTTTTCAGTCATCTTAATCCATGTATAGTGGTTACCAATTCCCCAAATTCCATGCTTTGAACTTTTTGCATCAAAGGGATTATCTGAAAAGGTAAGGTGTGCATACTCTTTGATATACTTACTACAAGAAGCCCATTCTTTGATTTGAGATGGATCAATTCTTTCGTCATTATAATATTGCTGAAAAATTTCTAAAAGCTCTGCATTGCCATCAATTTTAACCTCAGGGTCAATAAGTTCTTCATGAACAATCTGCACAGCCTTTATCTTGTTTTGGTCAAATATTTTTTTCTTTGCTTCTTCTGAAAGCTTCGATAAGCCATTGTATGAATCAATATGTGCGGGGATGACAATCGCTCCTAAACTATACGAGTGTCCTATCACTTCATAAACCTCTTTATGGACATGAGCCATTTGGGTTCCAAAATCTTCTCTTTTAACATCCAAAGATATTAAATAGTCTTCAATATCTTTTGTCCCCTTATCGGTATCAAATAAAACCAATAAATGTATTTTATCATCACCGCAAGTAACTTCCACTCCCGGAAACACTGTTATACCTTTATCGGCCGCTAGTAGCTTAATCGCATCAATACTCCCCCCGGCATTATGATCGGTGATGGCAATACATCCTAATTCCTCTTCAACCACTTTATTAATAAAATCAACTAAGGTTTTATCTTCATCTGCAAAACACCGACTGACATGTGTATGCAAGTGAAAATCACACTTATACCATCGAGTCCCTTTAAATGCATACATAAATTGTCTTCCCCCTCTATTTGTTTTTTTATTTCTCCTGTCAGTACGCTGTCTTTACTATCTCTTAATAATTTAAAAGCTTTACACCTATTATTGGCAACAATAAATCTAAAGGAATCTATGGTAAACTCTAAAATAAGCTTATAAATTCAAACACAAGGAGCTTTATCATTGAGAAAAATAATCGCATTCTTTTTAATCCTAATCCTTAGTGCCTCTTTAAGTGCTTGTTCAGGTATTAATTTAGGATTTGAAAATGACTTTACTGATAACAAGCAAGCAATCAATACTAGCGGATCAGTCACTGAAGACGGTTCTTACACTAGTAAAGAAGAAGTCGCCTTATATCTTCATACTTATGGCAAGCTTCCTAGTAATTATCTTACAAAAAGACAAGCTAATGCCGACACTTTAATTGAATCATTAGATGGCTATGGCCAGGCCATCATTGACCTATTCCAAGATGCAGCTAAAGAAAATTGTCATATCACTTTTCTCAAATAGTCATCTTTTATCGTCCTTGGCTTTTTATTTGATAAGAACTTTTATGATTTTATCATCTTCTTTTTCTGGTGTGCCTCTGCCATCAGTGTTATTGGTAAGGAGATAGAGATCACCATCGTATTCAAGGACCGTACGAATACGCCCATAATCTTCTAAGATGCTTTCTTCCCTTATAAAATTACCGTCTTGATCGAAGTCAATACGCATCACTCTAGTGCCTCTTAAGCCCGCCACATAGAGCGATACTTCCTCTTTATTTTCGTTAGTATAAAAATCAATTCCTGAAGGTGCTAATGTGAAATCCGAATAACATGTTAGCGGTTTTTTATATTGTGGATCCTCTTGGTCGCATGTCACTATTGGCCAGCCATAGTTTCCACCTGCTTGGATCAAATTTATTTCATCCCGACGATCAGGGCCATGGTCACTGGCAAATAGATCCCCCGTAACAGGATGCCATGCTAGGCCTTGAGAATTCCGAATTCCCAGGGCAAAGACCGGGCTATTGGGAAAAGGATTATCGGAGGGAATCGTTCCGTCAGCATTAATCCTTAAAATTTTACCGGCTAAGGATTCAAGATCTTGAGAAAGACTTTCTTCTTGGGCATCACCAGTGCTTATATATAGTTTTTCATCTGGACCAAATTTTATCCTCCCACCATTATGAAAGGTGGCACCTGGGATCGTATCTAAGATTATTTTTTCATCCACAATTGTATCCTCTTTAAAGGTAAACTGGGATACCTTATTATAGGTTTTATTATCTTCCTTATAAGTATAATATAGGTAGATCAGATTATTCTCTGTAAAATTTGGACTTAGTGTCATGCCCAGCAAGCCCCCTTCACCATTCGCCTCCACTCCACCAACATTGTATATAAGGCCTTCTTCTAATAAAAGAACTCGACCCTCTCTTTCTGTTATTAAAAAGCTCCCATCAGGCAGGGCAACCATCTCCCAAGGAACCTTAAGGCCCGTGGCCATTACTTCAATCTGATAGTCTAATTCCTGCGAATTATCACCAGCTGGCTCTATCTCTTGGGGCTTATTCATATCACAAGCTGTTAATAAGACACTTAAAAGGATCAAGGCCATCACGAGCAAACTTTTTTTCATCCTAATCACTCCTCACATATTTGCTTTTACCACTCTTACCCATATTTCATTTCTTCTAAACATCGGCGGTACAAAAGGCGGATTGTAAGAGGCCCGCATATAATTTGAATCCTTTTTATAATTATGCTCTCGGATCCATCCTTCGAGTTTTTTGGTCATTTTTAATTCTTTAGAGGAATTCGAAAATCCTGAATACTCTATTACCCCAAATAAGCCGGCCTTAAATTTTTTCACTTTTAAATTTGGATTGTTCGGTTGCGGAACCTGGTCTGCATACTTTCCCGGAACAACAAATGCCATTTTTTTATTTTCTTTAAGCACATCTTGGATAACCGGTACTGTCATGGAAATTTTTTCATTTTCTTTATTATCACTGGATATGTAACTAAACAAGGTTTGAAAACCACTTGTGTTCTCTTGGTCATTTTCATATTCAACAACAAAGAAGTCTGCATACTTTCTAATCTCAAAATCATCTTCTTTTATAACGACATCATAATCCGGTGTTTCGTATTTACTCATAAAATCACTCCAATCAAAGTAAATTGATGACTCAAACTATTATTTACCCTTTTTTATCTTAATATCCCTTTTTTTCTTATTCATCACCATATCTCATTTTAACTAGCAAAGTTTGTAAATTTGAAAAACTATGATAAAATGAATCCATCTATCTTTTAAGATAACCATTAACTAAAAATACAGGAGGTATAGAATTGAAAAAGATTGCATTTTTCCCTTTTAAGGGCGACAAGATGTGTTTTATGCATGTGTTAATTAATGCCTTGGATTTACATGAAAAGGGTGTTGATACAAAGATTATCGTCGAGGGTGAGGCGGTAAAACTGATTAAAGTTTTAGAAGAAGAAGAAAATAAAATGTACTTAAAGACCAAAGAACTCGGCTTATTCGATAGCATTTGCAAGGCCTGTTCAGCCCAAATGGGGGTCCTAGC
>CAZJGM010000128.1:0-3516 GCA_964545675.1 uncultured Lachnospiraceae bacterium
TGTTGGACCTTTGCCATGTATGCCTCCTTAGAATCCCATTTGGCCAAGCAGGGGCAAATGATTGACCTGTCGGAAAACAATTTAATGTGGAACCATGGCTTTGATCCTGGTCCGAATGGCGGGGGCAACAGGGATATGGCCATTGCCTATTTATCGCGTTGGGCCGGCCCCATCCTAGAGGGCCACGACCCCTATGAGTCGCCGCAAAAGACCGGCCTGACTCCGGCCTACCATATTCAAGAGGTCAAATTTATTCCCAATACGCCGCAAGAGATTAAAAAAACAATTATGGCGGGGGGGATCGTGGCCACTCGTATGCGGGCTAGCAATCCGGTCGAAAGTGAGCTTTATAATGAAGACCACGCAGCCTTTTACTACAAGGGGGACAAAGGCCCTAATCACGCCATATCAATCGTTGGCTGGGATGACCACTTTAGTAAAGACAACTTTAACACGACCCCGCCGGGTGATGGGGCTTGGCTGATTCGCAACAGTTGGGGACCAGATGTCCATAAGGATGGCTACTTTTACCTGTCCTATTATGACAGCAATGCCGGCCGTGATGTGACCGCCTTTCACCAAGCCGGGGGGACTAATAATTACGACCGCATCTACCAATATGACCCCCTAGGACCCATTCGAGCCATTGGCTATCCCTATGATGGCAAGGCGTGGGGGGCTAATATTTTTGAGGCCCAAAAAAATGAAAACCTCAAGGCCATATCCACCCATATTTTGCAGCCGCAAACGACCTTGACCATTGAAGTCTATACCGATGTGGTGGCCGATCGGCCGGATTCGGGCAATTTACGCTTAGTCCAGTCCCAAGTCTTTGACCATGAGGGTTATTACACCATCGACCTTGATGAGCTCATCCCTTTGGTAGCGGGAGAGAGATTTGCCGTGGCCATTGAGTATGCAAGCCCCAAAATCGATCAACCCATTCCGGTTGAGGCCCCACTTGAAGACTATAGTAGCCAGGCCAGTGCTAGGCCCCAAGAGAGTTTTATTCGCAACACTAAGAAAAATGAGTGGACCGATATTTCCAAAGACCAAGAGGACAATGTTTGCATTAAGGCCTTTACCGGGGGGACAAACCCACTGCCGGGGACGACCTACCGGACCCATGTTGAAAAGCTTGGCTGGCAGGAGTGGAAGAATAACGGGGCCATGGCCGGGACCAGTGGCCAGGCCCTGCGCTTAGAAGCCATTGAACTTAAGACCGATACGCCCGATTATCATTTAGGTCTAGCCTATAAAAGCCATATTGAGAATATCGGTTGGGAAGACCATTATTTCTATGATGGGCAAGAATCGGGAACCAGTGGCCAAGGCCTGCGCCTAGAAGCCATTCAGATTGAATTAACCGGTCGGGATGCCGATAAGTTTGATCTTTACTACCGGGTCCATGCCGAGAATTTAGGCTGGCTCGATTGGGCCAAAAACAATAACCCGGCGGGCAGTGCCGGCTTTGGCTACCGCCTGGAAGGGATTGAAATTAAAGTCCTAGAAAAGGGGGCAGAGCCACCGGGAGCGACCGACCAAGCCTTTGTTGAGCAGGGGGAATAAGAAAGAACCTTTTAGATCTTAAGATCTAAAGGGTTTTTTTAAGTCTTTAATACAAATAGCTAAGGTTAATCTCATCTTTCTCATGGTATAATTTTAGCTAAGTAACTAAATAAAATATATGATTATGGAGGTTAACAATGGAGCGAAAAATAAAAAAACAAGTCACTGGATTTAGGACAAAAGATGGAGCTGGGGTAAGTTTAGTCAGGGTACTTGGCCATGAAACAATCGACGATTTTGATCCGATATTAATGTTTGATTCCTTCGACAGTACTAATCCTGCCGACTACACAGCCGGCTTTCCTATGCATCCCCACCGGGGGATCGAAACGATCAGCTATATCTATCGGGGGAAAATGACCCATAAGGATAGTTTGGGCAATGAAGATACCATTAGTGATGGTGAAGTACAATGGATGACGGCCGGATCGGGCATTTTGCATGAAGAAAAACTACCGGCCTCAGAACGTCTCTTGGGTGTCCAATTATGGCTGAATTTACCAGCCAAGGATAAGATGGTTGCTCCCGATTATCAAAGCATCAAGGCATCAGAAATTAAAGAGCTTGCCCTTGATGATGGCAAGCTTAGGTTGATTGCCGGCAAATATGGTGATCAAGAAGGCTATGTCAGTCAATACCTGCCCCTTGATTACTATGATATTCACCTTAAGGCCAATGGCTCTGTGCGGATTCAAACGCCAGAAGATCGGTCGGTGATGGTTTTTACACTCGTGGGTCAAGCTGTCATTGCGGGCCAAGTGGTAGCCGAGAAAACGGCTGTTAAAGTGACCAGTGGTGATTATCTTGACATCAAAGCGACCGATCAAGCCGCCCAAGTTTTATTTGTCAGCTCAACTAGGCTCGATGAAGCAGTGGCTTGGGGTGGACCAATTGTGATGAATACCCGGGAAGAATTAAATAAAGCCTTTGATGACTTAGAAAAAGGGACCTTTTTACAGAAAAAAATCGCTTATTAAGAAGACTAAGAAACGATTCTAATAAAAGAAAAGACCAGTATGTAAGTAAAGGGGATTTTATTATTAACTTAGGTGAGATAGTTTGCCTAGTAAAGGAGGTAAATAAAGCAGTTCATGACAAACAAAACATCCCCAAGTCATTGCCCAAGTCATTAAGGGCCTCTGGTTTTGAGTAGTAATAACCTTGGATGACATAGCAGCCAAGGCTATTAAGTAGGTCATTTTGGGCCTTGGTCTCAACCCCTTCGGCGACAAGATTTAGTTGCAGATGCTTAGACAAATGGATAATATTTTCAATTAGAATATGGATTCGATCACTGATTTCGATTTGGTCGATAAAGGATTTATCAATCTTCAACTCATCAATATCCAGTTGGCACAAGTAATTTAAGGAGGAATAACCACTGCCAAAATCATCAAGGGAGATCTTTAACTTCATCGCCCTTAAGGCTTTAAGGATGGGTTTGACTTCATCAATCCCCTTCATAATAATATCCTCAGTGATCTCTATTATTATCCGATCAGGGGGGATATTATATTTTTTAAGAGCCGCTTCCATTGACCTTATTATAGTTGGGTCGATAATATGCGAAGGTGATATATTAAGTGATAGAGAGATATCAGGGTTATATTTTTCTTGTAATTTTTTAAAATCTTTACATACGTGGTTAATAACAAAATCGCCAAAGACGGTCGATAAATTCATCGATTCAATAATGGGGATAAATTCATTGGGGGTGATCTTGCCTAGTTCGGGACTATTCCACCTAGCTAAAGCCTCTAAGCCAACGATTTTACTAGTTCTGACATCAAATTTACCTTGATAAGCAAGGCTTATCTCATTATGATTGATTGCTTTTTCAAGTAATTCTTTAATTCTTTCATTGCGTTTAAAGTGGAAGGCTAGTTTATCATTATACAATACTAATCCTTGACGATTATTATTTTTAGCATAGGTTAGGGTAAGAAT
>CAZJGM010000129.1:0-3388 GCA_964545675.1 uncultured Lachnospiraceae bacterium
AATAAGGAAAACTGATCGTGCTAGCACAACGATGATTTTAATTATCATTGCCAGTGTTATTCTGGCTCTCGGCCTTGGCTTTTTACTTCGGGCCATTATCTGCAAACCCCTTCGCCAAGCAGCTTCTATGCAACTTGATATGTCCAAGGGCCATTTGAAAAACCGCCTTAATATGGAAGGGACTAATGAAATTGCGCAAATGGCCCAAGCCATGGATAGCTTTGCCGATGACCTAGAAAACAAAATGGTTGGTACCTTAAATCAAATTGCCAAGGGTGATGTTTCACGGACAGTCGAGATGATCGATGACGACGATCAAATTAGCCCAGCACTAATTAATATCACCAACAATATTCGAGCCTTAATTGGTGAAGCGATTGCTCTTTCTAATGCCGCAACCGAAGGTCTTCTGGACACAAGGGGCAATGCTGAAGCCTTTGAAGGTGGTTTTTACGATATAATAAATGGTGTTAACAATACCCTCGATGCCGTCGTCGGCCCCTTAAATGTGGCTGCCAATTACGTCTCTCGAATCGCTAATGGTGATATACCAGACAAAATAACCGACACCTATAATGGTGATTTTAATACCCTTAAAAACAATCTTAATACCTGTATCGATGCCATTAACGCCCTTATAGCAGATGCCACGATGCTTGAACAAGCAGCCCTTGAAGGGCACCTTGAAACAAGGGCTGATGCTAGTCAGCATGGCGGGGATTTTGCCAAAATTATCGACGGCGTTAATCAGACCCTCGATGCCGTGATTAGTCCCCTAAATGTGGCTGCCGATTACGTCTGTCGGATTTCAAACGGCGATATTCCGCCACAAATTACCGATTCTTACAATGGCGATTTTAATACCCTTAAAAACAATTTAAACACCTGTATCCTAGCCATTAATGCCTTGATCGATGATGCTAGTATACTGGCCCAAGCCGGTGTTGATGGCAAACTCGATACAAGGGCTGATGCCAGCAAGCATCAGGGGGACTTTGCCAAAATTATCAATGGTGTTAATGAAACCCTTGATGCTGTCGTTGCTCCGGTACAAGAAATTTCAGTCACTCTTAATGAACTCTCTCAAGGGAACCTTAATACAGCCATGGTTGGCCAATACAATGGTGATTATTCCCACATTAAAGAGGATATGAATAATACAATTGCTTTTTTAAAGACCTATGTTGATGAGATTACCCTGACCCTTGAAAATATTGGTCAAGGCAATCTTGATCAATCGATTGATCACGAGTATTTAGGCAATTTTAATGCCATCAAGATAGCACTAAATAATATAACCACCAACCTTAGCCAAACCATGTCTGACATCAATATTGCCGCCGCCCAAGTTGAAATCGGATCACAACAGATTTCTGATGGGGGCCAAGCCTTGTCGCAAGGAACGACCGAACAGGCCAGCTCCATTGAAGAGCTGACGGCCTCGATCGAGGAAGTTGCTAAGGAAACCAAACAAAATGCCCTTAATGCCAATCAAGCCAATGAATTAGCCATAAGTGTCCAGAATAATGCCGAACTTGGCAATGATCAAATGCATAAAATGGTCGAGGCCATGATCGATATTGATGATTCTTCCCAAAATATTTCAAAAATCATCAAAGTAATCGACGATATCGCCTTCCAAACCAATATCTTAGCCCTTAATGCTGCCGTTGAGGCCGCTCGGGCTGGTCAACATGGTAAAGGTTTTGCCGTTGTCGCCGAGGAAGTCCGAACCTTAGCGGCTCGAAGTGCTGAAGCCGCCAAGGAAACCACGACCCTGATTGAAGGTTCGATCGGCAAGGTTGAAATCGGCACTAAAATAGCCGATGATACCGAAAAAAGTCTCCAAGAAATTTTAAGTCAAATCGAAAAAGTAACAAGCATCGTCAATACCATTGCCAGAGCATCCAATGATCAGGCCTCAGAAATTGCCCAGATCAATACGGGGATTGAACAAGTCTCCATGGTCGTCCAAACCAACTCAGCAACGGCTGAAGAAAGTGCCGCTGCTAGTGAAGAACTGTCTGGCCAAGCTGAAATGCTTAAAGAAATGGTTAGTACTTTTAAACTTAAAAACCAAATAGCTGGGATCGCACCAAAAGCAAAGCTTAGTCCTAAAACAAGCAAAAAATCACCTAAGGCAGAAATTTTGCTTGATGATAAATACTAAAGCTGATAAATACTAAACTTTAAAAAGACAGGTTTTCCTGTCTTTTTTTTATGCATTTTATCGCTATTTTCAGCTTTTTAGGTCGCTTATCCTTTGTTTCTAGAATTAGGTTTGTTTTTTAACAATAGCTTATTAAGTTCTTGACACTTAACATGGGCTTAGCTATAATAATTATCAATTGGCCTTTTATAAATATTACCCTTTTAAGCATTTTTGCTTTATATAAATTAAATTACAGATAAAGAAGGAGACAGATGAAACGTTTTTATAATCTATCAATCGGAAAAAAGCTCTTAATCGCTTTTATTTTAATCAGTATAGTTGTCGGAATTGTTGGTTTTTTAGGGATTAAAAACATTCAAGAATTGGATCGGTCCAATCAAGATCTTTACAATGATATGACCCTACCGATCGCTGAAATTTCACAAATCTCAGCGGCCTTTGAAGGGATTCAGATTAATGCTAGGGATATGGTCATTGCCAATGATCCCCAAGACATTAATGCATCGATCGATGCCATTGATACTCTACGCCAAGATATTGATCAGCTCTCTAGTCAATTTGAAAGCCGAGATCACAGCGAAGAAGTTAATGCAGCCTTTGACACTTTTTTAGACTCACGAAAAAGCTATCAAGCCGAACTTGATAAGCTAATTCCCTTGGCCCTTGCCAATGACGATGCGCAAGCAATTGATCTTTTATCAAAAACCGGATCCGCCGGTATTGCTGCCCGAGAAGAAACACAAGCCATTAATACTATTGTTACTTTAAAATTAGATGCTGCTCAACAAAATGCCGCCCTCAATGCGAGTAATGCTCGCACCACTACCACCACCATGGTGATTATTATTATTGGCAGTCTGTTTTTTGCCATTCTCTTGGGGATCTTTCTCAATCGTATCATCTCTTCCCCCCTTAAAAAGGCCACCTCCCTTCAGCTTGAATTAAGCAAAGGCCATTTAGGCCAACGCTTAAATCTAGATACCAATGATGAAATGGGTCAAATGAGTCAAGCCATGGATTCTTTTGCTGAACGCTTGCAGACAAAATTAGTTAGAACTTTAAATGCCATTGCCCAAGGCGACCTTTCCATAGAAGTTGACGCAGTTGATGAGGATGATGAGATCACTCCGGCCCTCAATTTAATTATCCATACCATCAGAGATTTAATGACCGAAGTGACAACCCTTACCCAAGCTGCAAAAGCAGAAAACTGGG
>CAZJGM010000130.1:0-3162 GCA_964545675.1 uncultured Lachnospiraceae bacterium
TTTTTAGCTTCTTCCCTATTTTTTTGTTTTTTGCCTACAATAATTATATACTGTGAATTTACGAAGGGAAGTCATTGTTGCAACTCCTTTAAATAATAAAATTTCCTTTAATGTTTCTGGTGGCTTTATTGGAAATATCAATTCAAACGTCTACCATCTGCCTGATTGTCATAGTCTACCAAAGGAATCAAATCGGATCTATTTTGCCGATTTTAAAGAAGCCCTAAATCAAGGTTATCGGCCTTGTAGCCATTGCCAACCTCCCTCCTAGCTTCTTTGCCTTAAAACTGGCAACATTCGTTTTGCTAAGACAACACTAAGGATAATTTTTATTAGATCTGCCGGTATAAAGATTAAGAAACCTGAAACCATTAAGGCTGAAACACTAAGAGGGCTATTTAAGTAGTAATTCATTATTAGATAATAAAAGGGAAGGCCAACACTATAAAGGGCTAAGGTTCCCATTAAGGCCGAAAGAAAGAGTTCTTTTAGGCCTTTCTTTTTTTGGGCCATTTTGCCACTGATAAAAACCGCCGGTAAAAAGCCGATAATATAACCAAAAGAGGGTTTAAAAAGATAGGCAATCCCACCCCCTCCGGAAAAGATCGGCAGACCCGCTAAACCCATGAAAATATAAAGCAAGACAGCAATAAGCCCTTTTTGAGGACCTAATAATAAGCCAGCAAGAAGAACAAAAACCAGCTGGAGGGTAAAGGGAACCCCAGGAAGGGGAACTTTAATCATCGCCCCAACAGCAATTAAGACTGAGAACAAGGCACAATGGCTTAATGTTCGACTATTAAATTCGATCATTTTTCCACCCTTCTAATACTAATTTCGCCAGAATAAAGGCTTTCAAGTGAACCATTTTCATTTTTAACCACCAATCCTCCCGCCTGATCGATGGCAATAGCCTTGGCAAAAGTTTTCCCATTGGCTTTTATTATTTGAATATCTTGGCCAATCACCATTGATCCTTTGCGATAATCTTCAATAAAAGAATCATCCTCTGGATCATTAAAAATCGCTAGAACCTGGTTGACAATCTCTGCTGCTAATTGGTTTCTGGTTAAATTTTCGGGTTTTTTTAAAAACAAGGCCCCGGCATTTTCCCTAAAGGCTTGGGGAAATCCCTTTTCGGGTTTAATAAAATTAAGGCCAATGCCAACAATTAGATAATCAAGGATACCCGTTTCTAAACTTGTTAAGCCCTCGGTTAGAATTCCGGCAATTTTTAGGTCCTGAAAATAAAGATCGTTAACCCATTTAATGGCCACATCAATTCCCGTTAATTTTTTAATGGCCCGAGCCGACCCTACTGCTGTTGCAATGGTTGTCAGTAAGGCCTCTTTCGGGCTTTGGTCGGGCTTTAGGACAATCGTCATATAGATACCCGTCAGCTCTGGTGAAAAAAAGTCCCGGCCTCGTCGTCCCCGACCCTTTGTTTGTTCTTCTGCTAAAATAATAAGTTTTTGCACTCCCCCCTCAAGAACCATCCTTTTAGCCTCTTGATTGGTTGAATCAACACTTTTTAAAAGCTTTATAGAATAATCAAAATAGTCCTCATTTAAAAAAAATCGCATACCAGATACCGATAAGCGATCCGATTGATCACTTAAACAATAACCCTTTTGAGATGTTTCAATTTTATGGCCATCCGCTTTTAAGACCTTGATCGCTTTCCAAATTGAAGTCCGAGAAAGATTTAAAGTCTCTGCTAATTTTTGACCAGAAATAACGTTTCCCATATTTTTTTCTAATAATGCTAAAACCCGTGCTCTTGTCGTCATTTTTCGCCCCCATTAACTTTTATTATAAAATTTTACCCTAAAAAAAAGAGTTTGTCACCCTCTTTTTTTTAAAGGTTAACAAACTCTTTTGCTTTTAAGCTAAATTCTTTAAGGCTTCGATAATGATTTGATAATTTTTTTCGACACTCTCCATGGCCCAATACTCATCTTTTTGATGGCACATATTTTCCTCTTCTGGGAAAAGGCCACCAAAGGCCACAGCATTATCAAAGGCTCTAGCATAGGTGCCACCTCCGGTTGTTATCGGATCTGAATCATCACCAGTATAAGAATAATAAACTTTTTGCAAGGTCTTAATTAAATAGCTGTCTCGATCAACATGAAGGGGCTTTACATGATGGTCCATTTCTAATTTAAAGCCCAAATGATCAATCGCTTCCTTAATCTTTTCAAGGATTAAATCAGCATTGAGGCTAACCGGGTAACGGATATCGCATTTTAACATGGCGACCCCATTATTAATTTCAATAATGGCTGGGTTTAGGGTTAAGTCTCCCGATAGCTCATCGGATAAATTAATGCCCAGTCCTTTTTTATTGGTAAAATTTAAAAGTTCAAGCATGGGATGCTTAATTTCTTGATCGCTTAATAATTTTGCCAATTTTAAAATGGCATTGACACCTTTTTCCGGCTCTGCTGCGTGGGCTGCTTTTCCTTTTAATTCGTAAGATTGGCCATTTACACAGGCTTTTGCATAATCAGGAACGGCATTAATTTGCTTTCCACCTTCCATTACAATGGGGATGTCACTTTCTTTTAAATACTTTGTAAAGGTGACGTTCATAATTCCTTTTTCGGCAAAAATAACCGGGAAGCCAGAATCTGGTGAAAAAGAGTAAAGCGGTGCCTTCTCTGTTTTTTTATAGTGTTTCATACATTGCCATTGACCACCCTCTTCATCACCACCCATAATCAGTCGAATTCGATGATTAAGGGGAGTATCCATCTGCTTAAGGGTTTTCATGGCGTAAAAAGCAGCCATTAAGGGGCCCTTATTATCAAGAACACCTCGTCCCATTAACTGATCATTTTTAATGGTTAAGTCAAAGGGTTCAACTGACCAATCATCCCCTACCGATACCGTATCTAAATGGGTTAAGACAGCTACTATTTCCTGGCCTTGGCCCATTTCGATATAACCACAGTAGCCATCGCAATTCTTTGTCTTAAAGCCTTCTTTTTTTCCCAGTTCGACCATATACTCAATTGCTTTATTGATATTTTCGCCCAAGGGGGCAGCTGTTGTTTTTACACCCGCATCACCATTAACTGTTTTTATTTGAAGAAGGCCTTTTAAATCCTTTAAAAAATTTTCTTTATCTAATTTATAATTCATTTTATTTCCTCTTTA
>CAZJGM010000131.1:0-3115 GCA_964545675.1 uncultured Lachnospiraceae bacterium
CCAAAATTTTGGACATGGGTGCGGTAATAGATATCAAAGAGTTGGGCATCTCGGCCAGTTAGCTCGATCATAATCGCTTCTAAGCGTAAGCTTCTGCCAGAGGTGCCACTTAAATCACCATTGGTTCGCCAAGACTGCCATCCGATATTCTGAATATGGGTAGAGTACTTGATCCCTAGATCATAGCCAGAAGCTGGAATCACCTTAATTTGAATGGCCTCTAGCCGGAGTGATCGGCCTGAGGTACCACTAAGTTCACCATTTTTCCGGGTATCTTGCCAACCGATGTTTTGGATATGGGTGCGGTAGTAACAATTGGCAAAAGCTTCTTCAGCTCCTTTAATCTGGATCCTATAAGTGGTCGTTTTACCACCGATAGAAATCGTCAAGACCTGATTGGCATTGGCCTTGGAACTGTCAAAGCCGGTGATATTTTCAGTGGTGACGGTTTCTTTTTTTTGGCTACCATCGCTATAGGAACCAGTCACTTCTAGACCGCTGATATCTAAGGGGTCTCCGATTTGATAAATCAACTTATTAGCCGGTTTACTAATGGCAATGCTTTGCAGGGTGGCAAGGGCAGTTTCAGCCGTAAAGGCTTTAATACAAACATTGCTATCTTCAACATAACCAAGATCATCCCATTGGCCAATCCCATCGTTGTCGGTAAAACTTTCATTGGCATTGGCACTGGCACGACTGGAGTAGTTGGCAATGGGTGCTTCAATCGGAATTGGATAAGTAGAGCTTGGGGTATGGTATTTGATCACCACCGAGAATTTTTCATTAGCCGTTAAGGCGACGGGTGTGGTTAGATTAATGGTGTAATAGCCAGTATTGGCCAAGGTCTGCCCTTGGCTTGATCGTAATTGACCACTCGTTGGCTGACTAGAATTAAGGCCCGTATAAATTTGAATGTCAACAGTGGTATTAGGGGTGGGGGCATAGGTAGAAATGGCGGTTAAGTTTTCGCTGGCATTGGCAGTAAAAACATTGGCTCCCCAAGCGGTATAGTCGTTATAGCCATAAGTCGACGTGTTGCCAAGGGGATCATAGTGATAGATTCGCTTATAATTGTCTACCGATTCGGCGTTATGAAAGGCAACAACCTCATTACCAGCGTAGGTGTCATAATAGGACAGGTAAAAATAGCCGTTTTCACCCCAATTACTGCCCCAGCTATTGCGAATGATCCAAGCACCATTGTTTGGTGGCACAGTGTTAAAATTATAGCGACTATAATTATCATCCCAGCCAACAATGGCGACATCGTGGTCGACTTGGCCAGACCCGTAATAATAAAGGGCTGCGTTTGTTTCATTGTAGTAAGTAGCGTAATTAACAGCATCAGCATGGATGGACGTTCCTAGGGCACCACCACTAATGATTGCCTCTTTGATGGCGTTTTCTGATTTTGGAAGATACTGGGCCGATTGAATGTGATAAATGGGAGCAAGACCAGTTTTTTTAGATGAACCATAAGGGTCACTGCTTTCGCTAACGGGACCACTCCAACGAGCTAGGTAAGCAAGGGCCATATCGCGGTTTCCTCCATCATCAGGTCCCCAATCAAAACCATGGTTTAACATCATGTTGTTTTCAGAAAGATCGACACTTTCTTTTTCTTTAAGATAAGATTCCAAAGAGGCTAGAGCGGCAAAAGTCCAGCAACTACCATAAGGATCTTGATCACGAATGGGATTGATCCGCCCGCTTAAGCGCAGATCATAACTGGCTGGAAGGTTTGCAGCGGCATCAAGAGTCAGGCTTTCATCTTGATCATAGCGCGTTAAGGGGGAAGGTCTATGGCCAGTTGCATAAGCATCGATGCTAGGGGGGGATATTTTACCCGATTCCAGATCGGATTGATACTCGACAAAGGCCGGATTTAAGGGAGCAGATTCTGCTTGTGGATTATCAACAGCCCAGATTCCACTAGGAATTAGAACACTACAGATCAAAGCGATAAGGGTTATCGACAAGCTTTGTTTAAAACGAGTTTTCATGGTTTTCTCCTTCTTAATAGACTCTGATTGGCAGGATAGAATTATTTATCTTCTCTTTATAATTGCTATACCAACTTTTTTGTTAATTATTCACTAAATCCTAATGAATTTAGTGATTAGTCAAGTTTTTTATTTATTCTAAAAAAACTAGACCATTGCCTTAGATTAAAGTTTTCAATGGTAAACTAATAAAATTGAATAATCATTGGAGGATAAGATGAAAAAAGACAGAAAAAAGAAACGGCTAATAGGTGGTTTAGTTGGTGGTCTCCTAGCACTCTTAGTGTTCGTGCTAGTGACAAGCTATATGAATAATCGCTTAGGACGAGACTATACAGAAGTAGGGCCGACCGTCCAAAGCATTGTGACCGACCAGCGTTTTACGGGAGTAATTGAAAGCCAAAACAGAGAAGACATTATCGCAAGTCAAGCCTTGGAAATTGATGAAATTTACGTTGCCGAAGGGGATCCAGTTGAGGATGGCACCCTCTTACTCGACACCATCTATGGGGGCCAATATGAATCGACCATTGTTGGACAAGTGTCAAAGAGTTATTTTAATGAAGGGGATATGGTAGCAGCTGGCTCAAAAATGATGGACATTGTCGATTTTAATAATCTTCAAGTCTCAATTAAAGTCGATGAGTATGAAATTACAAATATTCAAGAAGGAATGGATGTAAAAATTTTAATTGATAGCATCGGTCAAGAAGTATCTGGCCTGGTGAGTGAAATTTCACGAGAAGCGGTTAATCAAAATGGCATTTCTTATTTTATAGCCATTGTCGATTTTAAAGGAGAAGGCAATATTCGCATCGGGATGAATGCCGAGATTATTATTGAAAAAGAACGGGCTGACCATTCATTGACCTTGCCCATGGAAGCGATTCAATTTGATGGGGAGAATAAGCCCTGGGTTTTGATTAAAGAGGAATCCGGTGAAAGCAGTGAACGTAGGCTAGACTTAGGCATTAATGATGGGGTGAATATTGAGGTACGCGAGGGAATTAGCGACACTGATATTGTTTTAATTCCCAAGGTAGTAAATGAGGGATTCCCCATGGGACCTCCTGAAGGGGTGGGGGATAGTAATTGATGAATGAAAAAAT
>CAZJGM010000132.1:0-3109 GCA_964545675.1 uncultured Lachnospiraceae bacterium
TTGTTTCGAAAAGCAAGTATTATTCAGGCAATCCTTTTAGGGGGACGGTCACAAATAGATAATCGACGGGATGGTCTTAAAGTGATATAATAAAATAAGAAGCGATAAAAGTCTTAAAGGTGGTGGCAAATGGAAGACCATACGGATAAAGAGATGGAAAAAAACAAATTTTATTTTTTAGATAATGCCGGATTTTTATATACGGCGATTGCCTCGTCGCGAATATCAGCTGTTTATCGGATTACGGCAAAGCTGGCCCAAGCGGTTGATCCCTTAAAACTGCAAGAGGCCCTTGACCGGACAATCCTCCGCTTTCCTTATTTCCAAGTCAATTTAAAACGTGGTTTTTTTTGGTATTATTATGAGCATACCAACCGTAAACCCCTAGTTGAGCAAGAGAGTCACTATCCCTGTAAAAATATGCGTCAACGGCAAGGAAAAACCTTTCCCTTTCGGGTTCTTTATTTTAAAAAGTCCATTCATGTGGAGTTTAACCATAGCCTTTGTGATGGCAGTGGTGGTCTTGTTTTTTTGCAAACCCTTTTAATCGAATATTTTAAGTTGGCCAAGGGGATTGAAGTCAAAGATATTGGAATTGCCAAAGATCTTGACTCAGAGATCGATCCTAGAGAATTTGAAGATTCATTCAAGCTTTACTATAAAGAAAAAGTGCCACCACCCTCTAGCACGCAAAAGGTTTATCATTTTGATTTTGAACTCTTAGATAAGGGAGAATATCTTTTATTAACAGGAATAGTGCCTTTAAAACCGGTCTACACCTTAGCCAAAGAAAATAAGTGTACCATTACCCAATACCTATTGGCCCTTTATATGGAAAGTATTCAAGACTATATTATTGGCTCAGATATGCCTGAAAAGAAAAAAAGAAAGCAGCGAATTGCTATTAATGTCCCAGTTAATTTAAGGAAAATGTTTCCATCGATTACCCTGCGCAATTTTTTTATCAGTTTAAATCCGGATTTAGATTTGTCCCTAGGTTATTATAGCAGGGAAGAGATTATTGAGCAGATCAAGGGTTATATGGGCCTTTATATGAATAAAAAACACATCAATCGCTATATTTCAAGGAATGTCAGAAATGAAAAATTTATTCTACTGCGAATTATTCCCTTGTTTGTAAAGAAAATTATGATGCCAATTATCTATAAACGCTTTGGGGAAAAAGGCTATACCAGTGGTTTATCAAACCTTGGCATTGTCCGATTGCCAGAAGAAATTACCCCCTTAGTTAAGAGCATTGAAGTCTTTCCACCCCCGAGTGCTGAGAGCCGGCTTAAATTGGTGATGGTATCTTACAATGATCAAATTAACTTATCCTTTGGTAAAACAGCGGCCGATACTAGTATTGAACAGATATTTTTTGGTAAATTGATAGAGATGGGAATACCCGTTAAAATAGAAACGAATAAGAGGTGAAACAATGGCTTATTGTCCAAAATGTGGTGTTGAGGTTGAATGTGATGTTAAAAAATGTCCTCTTTGTGACTTCCCTATTCCTGATATTGGTGAGGTCTGCAAGGAAGAAGATAAACGTTACCCTCAGGCCATTAATACTTATCCAGAAGATCATCTTGAGAAAAAAAATATGGTCTTTTTTTCCATCGGAATTATTACACTTAGCATTTTATTAATTCTTTTAGTGATTAATTTTATTTATCCCTGGACTGATTTTATTGGTTTTATCGGTTTAATTGTAGTTGGTCTATTTGCCTTGATCTTTTTCTCCTTAGGTTATTTAAAAGCCTGGAAGAATTATCTGGGCATTTATCTGACCTTGGTGGTGGTTCTTTTCTTTATTTATGATTTGACAAATGGTCAAAATTTATGGTTTAGCCATTATGCTTTTCCAATCCTTAGCTTAATATATTTGGATGTCTTAATATTTCGATTAGTCCTTAAATATACCCGAAAGAAAAGTGAATTTGTCTTTATGCCGACTAGTCTTATTTCATTCATCATTATATTGGCCCTTGGCATAGATGGGATTGTTACGATGAATTTATCAGCTAGCTTTGGCTTAAGTTGGTCATTAATCGTCGCTATTTCAGGTTTAGCGGTTATCCTCTTACTGCAAGTGATTTATCATCGCTTATCTGAAAAAACCTTAAAAAAGATAAAGAAAAAAATGCATCTTTAAGGATCTTTTGAGAAAAGGAAGAAAATGAAAAAAACCTATGCTTTTGAAACAAAAATTGGTCTAATTTCTGTAACGGAGTTAAATGAAGCGATCGTGGCGATTTCATTTGGTCACCAAAAAGATGATCAAAAGGTCCAAGAAACACCACTTTTATGTCAGGCAGCCAGGCAGATTAGGGAATATTTAGAGGGTGAGCGAAAAAAATTTGACCTTCCCTGCCAAGCCCAAGGAAGTGCTTTTCAAAAAAAAGTGTGGGAGATTCTAAAAGCAATTCCCTATGGTGAAACATGGACCTATCAGCAAGTGGCTCAAAAGGCGGGAAACGCCAAAGCCGCTCGGGCGGTTGGCATGGCTAACCATCATAATCCTTTGCCGATTGTCATTCCCTGTCATCGGGTGATTGGTTCAAATGGACGATTGACTGGTTACGCAGGGGGCTTAGCAATTAAAAAGAGCCTATTAGAGTTGGAGAGCCAATATAAAAAGTCATTTCTAATTAATCCATACGATTAAGTTATTAAAAGCACTATCTTTTGATTCAAAAGAGAGTGCTTTTTTTAATGTTAAAAACATAGTCTAAAAAAAATAATTAGGCTTTAAAATTGGGCTAAAAAAGTAATTTTGCTTTAAATTCACTAATTCTTTATAAAAATTAAACTATAATATTTTAAAGCCTTGTTTAAACCCCTAAAGTAAAGCAGAAAGCCGAGTATAATCAATCATGATGCTGAGTTTATATGGCAGATAATTATATTAAGCATAGCTTTAATATAAAAAGGCCTAGCTTATTCTCAAAAAAAAAGAAAAATTACCTTTAGTTGATAAAAAAAGATAGGATTGATGGGATAGTTATATGTTAATTTATAAAACATACAAAAAATAATAAGTTGAGAAAGAAGGTCTGTCAAGTCCATAATCTTGTGTAAAAATTTTAGTACAATGTTTGAGCTA
>CAZJGM010000133.1:0-3082 GCA_964545675.1 uncultured Lachnospiraceae bacterium
TATTATAAGCTATTGTTTTTTCAACGGTTGAAATCAATTGATCAAGTTGATTGCGACGTAAAACAAGTTCTTGGAGATGATCTATTAATGCTTTAGGAATATCAAAATCTGGTTTTGAAATAATTTTCTGGATATCTTCTAGTTTCATATCCATAGATTTATAAAATAAAATCTGTTGCAGTAAGTCTATTTCTTTTTCTCCATAAATACGATAACCTGAGGAATTAATTCGTCTAGGCTTTAGCAGGCCAATTTCATCATAATATCTTAAAGTCCTCCTAGTAACACCAGCTAAGTCAGCTAGTTTTTTTATTGAATATTCCATATCATCACCTCCTTGACCTAACAATAAAGTATTACCTAGCGTTAATGTCAAGAGAAAAATAAAATTTTTCTCTGATAATCTACCCTTAGTCTTAGCCATAATCTCTTTTACTTGTTTTGTACAACATAAATTTAAACAACCTTGACTTGTTTCGTCAAAACGAATAGAATATTTATGGAAGGTAGGTTTAATTATGAATACAACATTTATCTCAACACAAGAAGCAGCTGAAAAATGGGGTGTTACGGTGAGAAGAGTTCAGCTTTATTGCAATGAAGGGAGAGTACTTGGAGCCATCAAACAAAGTGGTGTTTGGCTTATTCCTTCCGATGCAATAAAACCAATGCGTCAAAAACCTGGATTAAAATATGATAGAGATAGTTCTCCACTAAGAGTGCTTTCGCTATTCTCTGGATGTGGCGGTATGGATTTAGGATTTGAAGGCGGATTTACTGTATTAAAAAAATCTATAAACAAAACTATAAATGAACATTGGCATACATATAACATTGATGATGCTTGGGTCCGTTTACCTAAAACAAGATTTCAAACCGTCTTCGCTAACGATATCCGTCCAGACGCTCAAGTAGCTTGGACGAATTATTTTGGAAAGAAAGGAGTTCCTTCTACAACTTATTGCTTAGATAGTATTGTTGACTTAGTTAAATTGCATAAAGAGAATAAGTACAAAATATTCCCAACCGATATAGATGTCGTAACTGGTGGATTCCCTTGTCAAGATTTTTCGGTTTCTGGTAAACGAAAAGGATTCAACTCTGATAAAAGCCATACTGGAAAAAATAACGGTGAAGAACAACCTACTGTAGAAAATCGTGGTTTGCTTTATATGTGGATGAGAGAAGTCATTTCAATCACCCAACCAAAGGTTTTTATTGCAGAGAATGTCAAAGGATTGATCAATCTTGCTGACACTAAAGATATTATTGAACATGATTTTTCTACTGTTTCGGACGGGGGTTACATAGTCATACCTGCAAGAGTTTTATTAGCAGCTGAATATGGAGTCCCTCAAAGTAGGGAGAGAATTATTTTTTATGGATTTAAAAAATCTGCACTAAGTGCTAAAGGAATAACAGGACTATCTAACAATGTAATTCCTGAAGAATATGATCCTTATCCAATTCCAACGCATTCATCAATAAAATCAGGTAGTTTATTGCCATTTATTACCACAAAACAAGCATTTCTTGGTTTAGATGAACCAAATTTATCAAAAGATCTTGCACAACAAAAATACTCAAAAGCAAAGTATATGGGTAAACACTGTCAAGGACAAACAGAAGTAAACCCAAATAAAATAGCTCCCACAATAAGATCGGAACATCATGGAAACATTGAGTTCAGACGCCTTAGCATTGAAAATGGCGGGCAGAACTTTGAAGAAATCGAAACTGGATTACCAGAACGCAGATTAAGTGTAAGGGAATGCGCTAGAATCCAAACATTCCCTGATGACTACTCATTTATTATACCGAAGCCTAGAGGTCAAAAAGGAGTTTCTGCATCAGATGCTTATAAACTAATTGGAAATGCTGTTCCACCCCTTTTGGCATATCATATTGCAAAACGACTTGAAGATAATTGGAGTAAGTACTTTAAGTAAAAAAACAGATAGTTCAATTGCTGTCTGTTTTTTACTTAATCTTCTATAATGTTTCTTAGTAATTCTTCAGCTTGGATATTTGGAATATCATCTTGGTTGATGAATTCTGAAACTAATTCAATCCACTTACTTTTGCGACCTTCAGCTGAATCTGGAATACTGCAACTCCAATCCTCTTGAAGAACATCTAAATCATAATTTTCTAACTCTGCTAAGATTGATACTCTATATTGGTGCATTCTAATAAATATTTGTGGCAACCGACTGTATTCATAACCGGAAACAGATAAATCAGCTTTCCCTCCTGCTGTAAATTTATCTCGAATACTTGCATCTACGATACTATTTTCTGTTACAAGCCAGCTAGTAAACCGAGAAAATTTGGTGCTACTCTTAGACATTATCTCTGGAAAGTGAACAAAACCATAGCCTAAAACTTCTGCTTGTTCATCATATGACAAATCTCCAAACTGACGTATTGCTGCAGGAGTACTTTCAGCTAACCACCAAGCTTTATGTCCTTGAGTGCGAAAATAGTCTGTAATTAACTCAATTGGATTTTCACTAATAACTAAGTCTTTATAAGATATATCTGCTTTTTCAAAGAAGGTTTCTCCATCTTCTAAATCTAAATCAATGTAATACCTAGGACTATGCGTAACCACAACATTTGAAATACTATCCTCATAATCTTTTGCTCTAAATATGCAATCCCCTAGTCTTAATTTCCCAAAAATAATTACATTCCTAAGTATCCCAGGCTCACTAGTGCTACCCATCACACTATTACCATTAATTTTCCACGAATTCCCTTTCGCTGTTGAGCTTTTTACTTCTATACCATATTTCTCTCCTGTTTCAGCTATAACAACTACATCTGGAAAGCTGTGTCCTCCCGAATTATATTTAATTTCAACATTAACGTTTAAGTTAGTCACTGCATTTTCTAAAGCTTTAACAACAAGCGGTTCAAATGCTTCGCCACTTTTCGTATATAATTGTGGATGTGCTTGTGCATCACTCTCTAAGAATAGTAATATCTCTCGAATTAAACTATTAAACGTTTGATTATCCATAATCAACCTCCTCGTATAATAGTAATTGCAAGGAAATATTATATATTTTTATAGAGA
>CAZJGM010000134.1:0-3055 GCA_964545675.1 uncultured Lachnospiraceae bacterium
TCGACCTCCAGCGTGACAGGCTGGCATTCTAACCAACTGAACTACCAGGCCACCGAGTGAAAAAATGGTGGTCGCAACAGGGCTCGAACCTGTGACCCCCTGCTTGTAAGGCAGGTGCTCTCCCAGCTGAGCTATGCGACCAACAGATGAGATACAAACGTTATTATACGGCACTTATATCGCTTTGTCAATATCTTTTAATTTTTTATTTTTTCTCAGCCATAACTTGAATTCGATCACCCTCATTACTCCCTTGTAAAAAGGTCCCGAAGTCATAGTATTTCATATTTTTAAAGCCTGTTTCTTTCAAACAATAATGAATATCCTCAATTAAATAAAAATATTGCTCTTGATTTTCTTCATAACGATTGTAAGTATCATCTTCATTTTTAACAAAAAAAGTTAAGTTTAAATTTACTTTATTTTTATCTTTTTCTAATTCGTTTTCCCACGCACAAAAAACATTATCTAAATTATAAATAAAGGTATTATCAGCAATTACCTTTTTATATTTAGAAGTGGTATTAATATCAAAAATTAACAAGCCACCCTCATTAAGGCAATCGAGACTGCAAAGAAAAAAGCTTCGTATATCTTCTAGGGACTTTAAATAATTGACGGTATCACAACAGGCAATCACGGCATCAAATTTTTGGTTGATTTGAAAGCTACTCATATCCCCCATATAAAAATCTATATTCTTAATCTTTTTCTCATTAGCTTTTTCATCAGCTACCGTCAACATACTCTCAGATAAATCAACAGCTGTCATCTGATAGCCTTTTTCGGCTAATCTTAAAGTAATGTTTCCCGTCCCACAGCCAAACTCGATTACCGTCTTAATGTCTTCTTTTGCGTTAAAAAACATCCGCTGTAAATAATTAACCCATTGATCATAATCAATTTCTGTCATTAACTCATCATATACATTTGAAAATTCCTGATACATTTTTTCTCCACCCTTTAATTATTCTTTTATCTTATATTGGTCGCCGTATTTTTCTTTGTCAAAGGTAAATAAATCTTTAGCACCCTCACTTAAGATAATTTCATTGTTTTCAGTAATAAAGATCACCTCTATATGATCTAACTTATCCACTAATTCCATTCCATCTTCAACCCCTAATAAAAAAAGGCTTGTACTCAAAGCATCAGCATCAATCGATTCCTTTGCTATCACCGTCACTTGATTAATTCCTGTATCAGCGGGATAACCACTGTCAGGATCAAGGATATGATGGTAGCGTCGACCCTCTAAATCAGTAAAATAACGCTGATAATTTCCAGATGTGACCACCGAACCAGAGGCCATTGAAACAAGACCAATATAGCCTTGTCCAGGATTTAAGGGATCTTCAACACCGATGCCAAAGGGAGTGTTTTTATCTTTTCCACCTGTCACAAGAACATTTCCGCCCAAATTAATTAAAGCGTGTTCGACTCCTTGATCCTTTAGGATTGTCATCATTTGGTCTGCGATATACCCTTTTGCAATTGCTCCCAAATTAATCGACATTCCTGCTTCTGTTAAATAAACCGTTTTTTGATTTTCATCCAATTTTATTTTTTCAAAATTAATTTTTGAAAGAGCTTCATTGATTTGATCTTCCCTTGGTGGATTTTTAACTTCCGGGCTATGAATTGCCCAAAGCTCAACGAGAGGGTTGATTGTCACATCAAATTTTCCTTGTGAAAGCTTAGAATATTCTAAACTTTCTTTGATAATTTTAAATGTATCGGCTGAAACCTCAACCGCTTGGATGCCAGCATTTTCTTTAATTAACCACAAATCACTCTCCGAATCAAAAGCCGTCAATTGCTTATCGAGCTCTCTTATTCGTTCAAAGGGTTTTTTTAGAAGTGCTTGGTCACTTTCTCCATAGAGGGTGACACTGACAAAGGTATCTAAAAGAAAATCCGTTTGACTTGTCGTTTTTTCTGATTGATTATCCGACAATCCAAAAAAAATAATTATAAAAATTATCCCCATAAGGGCTATTTCCCATTGCTTTTTTTTCTGGACTCCCATTTTCACACCTACCATCTTTTTCTTTGAATAAATGTATTATAACAGAGACTTTTTAAAAAAGATAAATTTTTTTAAACTTTACCAAAGGCTTTTTTTTAGGTAGAATAGTAAAAGACAATTAAATTAATCATTTAACAAGGATAGGAAAAAACGACTTATGAAAAAAAAAGAATTACTGATCATTGGCGTCCTCATTACGGTAAGCCTTCTAGGCATTGGCTTATTTTATCTTAGCCATTATACGAATCAACCACTCTATGTGCGTGTCACTCAAAAAGGAGAAATTTTAGAAATGTATCCACTTGATAGAAATTTAACTAAAGTCTTTCAAACAGACCTTGGTGTTAATACATTAATCATCGAAGATAAAACAGCAAGAATTGAAGATGCCAATTGTCCAGATCAAATCTGCGTAAAAACCTTTGCCATTTCAAAGCCGGGTGAAAGCATTGTCTGCCTGCCTCATAAGCTGGTTATAGAGATCGTGACTGATTAATGAAAAACGATTTCCTTAAAAACAATTCAAAAGCATATCGGCTTGTTTTGTTAAGCTTACTTGTTTCTCTGGCCCTAATTCTTAGTTATGTCGAAAGCCTTATACCCCTTCCCCTTCCAATTCCTGGGGCAAAATTAGGTTTGCCAAATATTGTCACGATGATATCACTCCTTACCCTAGGTTGGCCCCTCACCCTTCTTGTTGTGGTAGCGAGAATTTTTTTAAGTGGCTTTATGTTTGGTAATTTTTTCTCGATTTTTTATAGCTTAGCTGGTGGTTTATTAAGTCTTTTGGTTATGGCAAGTCTTTATCGGCTTTTCAAAAATAAGATCTCCCTTGTTTTAATCAGCGTTTTTGGATCAATCTCTCATAATCTTGGACAAATTATCGTCGCAGCCCTTGTCCTGCAAAACATTAATTTGTTTTTTTTATACTTCCCTTTTTTAATGCTCATTGGCATCCTCACCGGTATCATCACTGGTATTACCGTCCAAGGCTTATTGTCTCTTTTGAAAAAAACAAAACTATTT
>CAZJGM010000135.1:0-3053 GCA_964545675.1 uncultured Lachnospiraceae bacterium
CACAATACCGATTATGGTCATGTACTAGAAAACATTATTTATCTTGAATTATTACGACGTGGCTATGATGTCAGTATTGGAAAAATAGGTTCTTTAGAAGTTGACTTTGTAGCTACTAAGACCAATGAAAAAATATATTATCAGGTTTCCGCAAGCATTATGGATAAAAAAACAAGAGACCGAGAACTTCGGCCTCTTAAAACAATCTCTGATAATTATCCAAAATATATTTTAACCATGGATCAAACACTCTTTAATGACTACTCTGGAATAAAGATCATCAATATCATCGACTTCTTACTTGTGTAACGTGGGTTATAATTAACACTTATGCTTCAATGCTTACTATATCACATCTTCAATCATCAGATTTACTCTATTTGATGCACTCCAAATCGCTTTTGAAAAATTTGGGACACCATAAATTCTCAATAATACCCGATAATCTGATCTATATGCCTATCAATCAGTGATCCTAAATGCGATGATACGCTTTAGCCAGCTTAGGCCATTTAATAATGCCTTATTTTCTTATATCACTCTCTATTCGACCATCTGTCAGTTCGATAATCCGATCACCTTTTTCAGCGATCTTTTTATCGTGGGTTATGATAATAAATGTTGAGTTAAATTCTTCATTTATCTGTCTTAAAAGTTCATAGACCTGTTCGGTCGTTTCAGAATCAAGGTTTCCGGTTGGCTCATCGCCTAAAACAATAGCCGGATTATTAATCAATGCTCTAGCAATGGCGGCTCTTTGTTGCTGGCCACCGGATATATCCGTCGATAGATTATCTTTGATTTTACTAATCCCCACCATATCGATTAAATACTTGGCTCGCTCAATCGCTTCTTTATCAACTTTACCGTTTTTTATCCGATAAGGCAAAAGGACATTTTCCAAGACTGTAAATTCTGGTAAAAGATAGTGAAATTGAAAGATAAAGCCAATCGTTTCATTTCTAAGTTCAGCTAATTTATCTTTATTTAAGCTAACTATATTTGTTCCATTGATTAAAACATCCCCATCGGTCGGTTTATCCAAGGTTCCCATGATATTCATAAGGGTCGATTTGCCACTTCCTGACGCACCAATGATCGAATTAAAGCTCGACTTTTCAACCTTTAAATCCAGATCAAATAAGACCTGGGTCTTTATTTTTTGACCATATACTTTATTTATCTTTTTTAATTCAAGGACATTATCCATTTTTTATCACCTCGATTGGATTAAGTTTTGAAGATTTTCTAGCCGGTATCAGTGCTGATAAGGTCGATGCAGCGATGGCTACGGTCACTGATATGATAACAAATGTATAATCCAGATAAAATGGCACCAAAGGTGTTCCATCAGGGTTTTTTACGAAGGTCGAAAAAATATAGGTTAAGGCTAATCCCAGTCCTGTTCCCAGAATAGCTCCGATTATACCTAAGATTAGACCTTGAAACAAGAAAATCAAACTTGCCGTTTTGTTTTTTATTCCCATTGCTTTTAAGATCCCAATTTGTCTAGACTTTTGCACAACCGATATCGCCAGGACTGAGGAAATTCCTAGAAGAACCGCTAGAAGGACAAAGACTTGTATCAAATAGCTTGACGCAGACTGGCCGACAAGACCAGATAAAAGTTCTTCATTCTCGGCTTTCCAGTTAGTCGTCGTGATTGTATGATCCAAAGTTGCTTCTATTTTTTGGGCCGTTTCATCAGCCTTAAAGACATCCTTTACTTGCATCTCGATGGCCGAAAGTTGACCGTCTTTATCAAATATTTGCCCTGCCGTTTCAATCTCCGCTAATAGCCAGGAATTATTAATGGCCTTTATCTTTAAATCATATACACCGGTTAGTCTTACTTCTTTTATCTCCCCACTCGGAATTATCAAGTCGAGTGTATCGCCTACTTTAAGGTCTAAATCTTCAACCAGATCCTTTCCTAGCATGACCTCATCTTGAGAATTAGGAAGGTCTCCTTTGATAATTTTTTCATCAAAACCATAAATATCATTGGCATTTTTAAATTCAAAACCCCTAAATAAAAGGGGATAACTTTCCTCATCCAGTCTTAAAAAAGCAGAAGCATCGAGCGATTTAGACAGGGCCTTTATCTCATCATTTTCTTTTAGATCGTTAAATAAATCATCGTCATCTTCAAAGTATTTTTCCTTGTCAGTTGGCACTAATGTTATTTGTGATGAACTGCCGATCGTCTTATCGACAAGACTCACTTGAAGGCCATCGATTAAGGAACCAATAAATATTTGAACAGAAACGCCAATAGCAATGCCTAAAATAATCAGAAAGGTTTGTGCCTTGCCCGATTTTAAAAATCGTAATGCTATCTTCCATGCTACTTTCATTTTTTACACTTCCTTTGGTCTTCATCAAGTAAAAATATATCTTTTAGGCGTTCAAGATATAAATCACCACCTATTTTCTTATACTGGTCCTTTGAATTTTTAAAGGCATATCCGCCTAGGATAAATTGGATCTGGTAATCAACGTGGCCCTTTATGGCACTTATGGTCTTTTTAGCTTCGATTAAATTATAAAAATTTGTCACACTCATCGAGATAATATCTGGTCTTTTTACTTCGATCGCCTTTAAAACAGCCTTCCATGGTGTATTTGCTCCAATAAAAGTTATCTCATAGCCAGCGATAGTAAAAATATCAACAGCCATTCTTGCCCCAATTGAATGGTCTTCAAACTTAGGGCATAAAACCATTATTTTTTTTTCTTTACAACTATTTCTTTGATCTCTTTCTTTAAGAACATAAGGATAGGCGTTTTCGATGATTGCTATAATTATTTCACTTCTTAAGTGTTCTTGCCATATCAGCATGTTTTCATCTTCAAATTCATCCGTCACATTATTAAGTGCTGGTGTTAACATACTTTCATATAAGGTGATAATGTCAACCTTCTTTTCCTCTAGTGCCTTTATAACCATTTTAAAAACGGCTTCTTTATCATGGTCTTTAAGGGCCTTTAGCAACTTTTCAAATAAGTTATCCATTTTTCTTCCTCCATTATTTTAAGATAAACTTGTTATA
>CAZJGM010000136.1:0-2948 GCA_964545675.1 uncultured Lachnospiraceae bacterium
ATCAATTAGTTTTTGGTGGTCTTATTTTAATAATGGTGGGATCACTATTGGGTGGAAAAATTAATAATATTCCCATCCTAGGTGTTTATTTATTTATTTATTTAGCCTTTTTATCGGCAACAGCTTTTTCTGTTTGGACGATTTTATTAAAGCATAATCCAGTTGGAAATGTTGCAATTTATCGATTTATGGTACCGGTCTTCGGGGTAATCTTGTCGGGTCTTTTTTTAGGGGAAGAATTTTTCAGTATTACGACAATTATTTCGCTAATAACTGTAAGTGTGGGAATTTATATTGTCAATCGTGAGAGGTCAGATGACAAAGTTGAAGTAAAGTCAGCTTTTAAAGTGAATAAGTAGAAAAAATGAGTAGAAAAAGGAAAGGGAAAATAATGAAATCAAAGGTATTAATTATTATGAAACCAGATGCATTAGAAAGAGAACTGGTTACAGAAATTCTAAAACGTTTTATTGATAATGGGTTTAAAATTGAAATGATAAATTATCAACGTGTTAGTGAAGGGATAATTTTAAGGCATTATGCAGATGTGATTAAAAAATTAGGACCAAGCTTCGCAGAGATAATGAAAAACGATTTTGTTGGAAAATCAATGATTCCAATTATTTTAAGTCAAGATGGCCATGATGCCATTAAAAATGCAAGACAATTGACCGGGGCAACCGATCCATCTAAGGCATTAGCAGGCACCATAAGGGGAGATTTAGGTCTGGATTCTCTTGAAAAAGCAAAGCTTAATCATCGCAGTTGTCAGAATTTAATTCATTGCTGTGATTCAGAGGAATCTTTGAAGCGAGAACTAGAGATTTGGTTTGATCAAAATACGATGGTTTGGTTAAAAACGGCACAACTTTTTTAGATAATTATTTTACGTTGGGTTTAATACGAGCCACATAGTGAGTATTTTGCCCTTTACTGGTTTTTCGGCCTTCGACATTAAATTGATGGAGTGATAGAAGTAGGGGGCGAAGTTTTTGATGACCATAATTTCGGGTATCAAAATCAGGATAACGGTTATTAAGACGAGAACCAATCTCACCGAGATTTGCCCAACCATCTTCATCGGATATTTCATTGATAATTATTTTTACAGATTGGATTAGTTCTTTTTTACTGGCCATGCTTTCTTTGTGGCTTTCGATTTTACCATTGGTGTCACTGATGTTTTCGTCGTGAGCGGGATCATTTGCCAGCACTTCAAGATATTTAAACTTTTCACAAGCTGAAATAAAGGGGGTGGGCGTCTTCTTTTCGCCCATTCCAATAACATACTTACCGGCTTCTCGAAGTCGGGTGGCCAATCGGGTGAAGTCGCTGTCACTAGAGACAATACAAAAACCATCGATATTACTAGAATAAAGTATATCCATTGCATCAATAATTAGGGCAGCATCGGTGGCGTTTTTTCCGGTAGTATAACTGTATTGTTGAATGGGTGTGATTGAATAATTAAGAAGGACACTTTTCCAAGATGAGAGCTGTGGTTTTGTCCAATCGCCATAAATTCTCTTAAATGTTGGCATACCAATGTTTGAAATTTCATCAAAAATATATTTGATGTATTTATCTGAAACATTATCAGCATCGATTAATACTGCGATTTTCATATCATTTTTATTATTGTCCATACTTATCCTCGTGTTTCAAAATTTTAACAATCTGCTTTCTTATATAAGTATAATCGAACTTGTATTCATTTACAAGTCGCTTTAATAAATGATCTGAATTTTGAACAACTTATTGGCCCTTAAAAAAACAGCCGAAATAAAATTTCGGCTGTTTTTTATCAGAGAGTCTTATTTCTGGAATTCTTGTTTTTTCAAAGTGACCGCTAAAGCAATTAATGCAAGAAGACTCAGACTAGCTAGAAATACTTCAATAGGAAGTGTTTCGACGCCTGTTTTTGGATTTTCAGCACTTGCACGCATTGGATCATAAGTTGTGTAGCCACAGTATTTACCACATGGACAGCTTATATGAAGTTCAGATGCAATCGTATCGACATCACCAAAACAAGGATCAAGCCAGATACCATCAGCACGCATAGCACGAGGATCATTTCCACCACGAGCAACTAAATCAAAACAACCAGCATCGATAATTAACCAATCTCTAGCATATAAGTCAGATGCACTACCACTATCAGTTTCGGCCAAGATATCAACTTTTCCACAACGGAAGATTAAGTCTTCGTAAGCACCCATACCCATAGAAGACCCTGAATTTGAATAGGTATAAATATCAAACCAACCATCACGAACGATCTGATCGCCATAGGCATAGGTGCCAAAGGCACCAGCATCATCAGAATCGAGAACGATAATGTCAAAGATACCATCTTTAATAATTAATTCACCGGGGGTAATGGTGACTTCATCATTATTGCCAGCTAATAATCCAACAGATGACCAAGTGTTTTCTCCAGCCAAACCACGCAGATAATAAGTCCCGCCATCAACGACAATATCACCAGCTGCTCTGATGCCACCGCCCATATCAGTAGCTGTCGCAGAACCAGCAGCAGTCAGTTCACCGCTACCACTTAAGTGGAGATCACCATCGACATCAACGGCAAAGCCACTATCAGTTGCAAGGGTGTTTGTACCGTGTAAAATCAGGGAAAACGGTTCCCCAAAAACACGCGCTAACAATTGTTCACCGGTAAAGTCGGTAAGTGTCAATGTACTTGTTGTAACATCAAAGCAATAACCATCACCAGTGTTTTCGGCAAGCACGTTAATCGTTAAACCACCTTTAATAAGTGCGAGATAAGCAGTTGCAGCAACTTCGGCAATCGGTTCCTCTAGGGGAACAACAGCAGTTTCAGCAATTGCTTCCGGTTCTTCTTCAGTGACTGGTTCTTCTTCAATGACTGGTTCTTCGTCAGCGACCGGCTCTTCATCAGCGACTAGTTCTTCGTCAGCGACCGG
>CAZJGM010000137.1:0-2915 GCA_964545675.1 uncultured Lachnospiraceae bacterium
CCTTTGTAACCAAACGACCGGTTCACTTAGAATTTAATATGCACCAACAAATTACCTATACTGGTAAACGCTCACCATTCTTTATCCACCTAAAACTAGGGGCTGATGAAAATGGCATCCTTAAAGCAATGGAATCAGACTGGTCCGTCGACCATGGTCCCTATTGTGAATTTGGCGATCTTTTAACCACCCGTGGTTCACAATTTATTGGGGCCGGTTATAATATTCCTAATATTCGTGGTGAAGGTCGAACTGTTGCCACCAACCATGGTTGGGGCTCAGCCTTTAGAGCGTATGGATCACCTCAAAGTCTATTTGCCTCTGAGACCCTGATTGATGAGTTAGCTGAGCAGATGGGAAAAGATCCTCTCGAATTACGTTATGATAATGTTTACCGCGAAGGTTCATTAACACCAACCGGTTGTGAACCCGATGTTATTGCCTATCCGCAAGCGATTGATACCATTAGACCCCATTATGAAAAAGCAAAAGAAGCAGCTGAAGCCAAGAATAAAGAAGGCGGCGATAAAAAATACGGTGTTGGTATTTCCTTAAACGTTTATGGCTGTGGTCTAGACGGTGCCGATTCATCTGAAGCGTGGGCTGAATTGACCGAAGATGGGGTAACCATTGGAAACTCATGGGAAGATCATGGACAAGGTGCAGATATTGGAACCTTAACTATGGCCCATGAATCACTGCTTCCACTGGGGATTTCACCAGATAAGATTAAACTGGTTATGAATGACATGCGTGTGACACCAAACTCTGGACCTGCCGGTGGTAGTCGTTCAAACGTTGTAACCGGAAATGCGACTCGGGTTGCTTGTGAGAACCTCCTAGCCGCAATGAGAAAGGAAGATGGTAGCTTTAGAACATATCAAGAAATGGTTGAAGAAGATATCCCACTACGTTCTACGGGGACATGGACAGCACCAAAGACAGCAGCTCCACCAGAAACTGGCCAAGGCGATCCATTCTCAACCTATATGTATGGTGTCCTTTTGGCTGAAGTAGCGGTTGATACCAATACTGGTAAAACAGACGTTGAAAAATTGACCTTTGTCTCTGATTGTGGAACCATTACCAATCGACTAGTACTTGATGGACAACTCTATGGTGGCTTGGCTCAAGGAATTGGCTTAGCCTTAAGTGAAGATTTTGAAGATCTTAAAAAACACACGACCTTAAATGGATGCGGATTCCCGAATATTAAGGATATTCCTGATAATATTGTTTTGATTCATCAGGAAACACCACGTCCACTTGGACCTTTTGGGGCATCTGGTGCCGGTGAATTACCACTATCAGCTCCTCATGCAGCAATTGCTAATGCAATCTACAATGCAACTGGTGTTCGAATTCGTGAATTGCCAGCCTATCCTGAAAAAGTACTCGAAGGTTTAAAAGCTTTGAAATAAGTAAGGATCACTATTAGGGGCTTCGGCCCCTTTTATTATTTTAAGATGAGTTGACCCATTTCATGAGAGTCTTTAAAAGCAAAGGAGAGGACAAAATGAAGGATCTGATGCGAGGAGTCAATGATTATTTAAAACGACATGAAGCCATTGTTGTGGTGAGTATTTTGAAAAAAATTGGACCTGGCCCAGGCAAAGTTGGCAAAAAAATCTTGGTAAAGGAGGATTTAAGTCAGCTTGGTTCATTTGGTGGGGGCTTAATTGATGCTAAAATCATTCAAATAGCGGCCAACGTCTTTAAGACCCGAATAGACCAAATTGAAGTCTTTTCATTTGCTGGAAACACCAACAATAGGGCTGAAATGAATGGTGGAAAAATTGAGCTTTTATACGAGTATTGTGATAGTATTGATCAAGAAACCGGTATTTTTTATGATCGGGTCAATGCCTTATTTCAGGAGAAAAAGGATTTTTTAGTCATTACTGAAATCCCTTATCAGAATTATTTTAATAAGAAAAAATGGATTTGCACCGAGACGGGTTTTTATGGGCGTGAAAATGATCAAATTCATCAAGAATTGGTTGAATTGCGACAAAATTTTTCCGATTATAAATATAAAGAGGCTTTTATTTATAAGGATAACTATTTCGTTGAACCCTTTTTTTTCAATGAGAAGGTGATTATTTTTGGAGCCGGTTATATGGGCCAGCTTTTATCAGAATTATGTAAGTTATTAAATTTCTATGTGATTATTGTTGATGACCAAGGTGAATTTGCAAAAAGGGAACGTTTTGAAAAGGCTGATGAAATTATGGTTATTCCTTTTTATGAATCAATCAAGGAGTATTTAGTCATCGATGACCAATCGTATGTTTTGATTATGACGAGGGGCCATATAAATGACCAGGAGATCTTATGGCAGATCTTACAAACGCCGGCCAAATATATTGGGATGATTGGCAGTCGCCTTAAGCGTAATCGGATTTTTCAAAAATTGTTGGAAACTGGTTTAACTTATGAAGAATTGTCACGGGTCCATTGTCCCGTCGGTTTAAAAATTAATGGTGAAACACCGGAAGAAATTGCCATTAGTATTGCTGGCGAATTGGTCCAATTTAGAAGAGGTGGATTAGATTAAGGAAAATGGAAATGAATAAAAGCAGATTTCAGGAGTTAATAAAAAAATCACAAGAACGTTGTCTAAAAAACGGCATCGATCGTAATCGTGTTTTTAGTGCAAAAAGAATTGAACATGGTGAATTACAGGCAAAATTTTCAGAAAATCGCGATTTGATATTAACTGCTTCACCCTATATGGAGCATTTAATTAGTATTGTCCGAGGGAATAATTTTTTTGTTTTGTTAACTGATAAAGAGGGGTGTATCTTAAATGCCATTGGTGATGAAAAAATATTATCCGAGGCCTTTGATTTAAAAATGGTTGCCGGTTCTTATATGAATGAGGAAAATATCGGGACCAATGCCATGTCCTTGGT
>CAZJGM010000138.1:0-2914 GCA_964545675.1 uncultured Lachnospiraceae bacterium
GTTAAACACATTCCCGTTTTAGCCGTTAAAAAAGGCAATCCCTTAGAAATTATGGGTTTAAATGACCTGACCAAAGAAGGGGTGGAAGTGGTCTTGGGGGACGGCCAAGCGACACCGGTAGGCAAGCTAGCCGACAAGGCCCTGACTGATCTTGGCATTCTCGACCAGATCGATGTAATTGCCCGGTCAGCAACAGCACCGGAAATTTTTACCGCCCTATCGGTTGATGAATGCGATGCCATTATCGTTTGGAAGGAAAATGTGACGGGTGAGACGGCCGAGATCGTCCAAACGACCGATTTAGATGCCTATATTAAAAAAATTCCGGCTGCAAGTTTGAGTTTTAGTACTAATCCGCAAGCTTTGCAAGCCTTCTTGCTTTTTCTTGAGACAGACGATGCAAAGGCGATTTGGCAGTCTTATGGCTATGAAGTCCTTAACTAAATGTTAAGATGAAAGAGAAATTCTCGGCTTTTAATTTATTTGAAGTGTTTACGATAATTATCACTATTTTCGTAATTGCCTTTACCAGTGTTGTCTTATTAGCTATTCTGCTTAAGGGCTTTCCCTTTCTTGGCCAAGCCTTTAAGTCGGAAGAAATCCGCTTTTCCTTAAAATTAAGTTTATACACAGCCAGTGTATCAACCCTTATTTGCATTCTTTTAGCTATTCCGACGGCCTATGCCTTAACGCGGACCGCTTTTCCCTTTAAAAAAATTTTTCAAGCCATTATTGAAATGCCCCTGTCTATGCCTTATCTGGTCTTGGGCCTGAGTCTTTTGATTATCTTTTCATCGGAATGGGGCAAGGCCTTAAAAGACTTGGGCTTTAAGGTGGTTTTTGATAAAAACGGGATTATCGTCGCCCAAAGTGTGGTTAATTTTCCCTATGTGATTCGCTTTATTAGGACAGCCTTTGACGAAGTAGATATGCGCCTAGAGTTTATTGCCGGAAGCCTTGGGGCCAGTCGGTGGGAACGTTTTATCACCATTACCTTGCCCCTTTCTAAAAATGCCATTATTACCATGATTATTTTAACTTGGTCACGAGCCCTTGGTGAATTTGGGGCGACCTTAATGTTAGTCGGGGCGACCCGGATGAAAACCGAGACCTTGCCAACGTCGGTCTACTTAAACTTGGCAACGGGGGATATGGGAGCATCGATGGCATCAGCCAGCATCATTTTATTTGTTTCATTTTTAGCTCTTTTTATTACCAGCTGGATCAGTCGGAAAAACAAAGATAAAAGTCGCATGAAGGATGTGAATATATGGTAAATAAAATGGTTCAAATCGAAGATTATTCCATTCAATTGGGAAACTTTAAACTTAATAAAATCAATTTGGATATTGGGGAAAAAGAAATATTTGCAGTGCTTGGTAAAACCGGATCAGGAAAAACAGTCTTGCTTGAATCGGTGGCCGGTTTTTATAAAAAATTCTCCGGGCGTTTAAATGTTTTTGGCAAAAATATTGTGACGGTGCCGCTGGAAAAACGACAAATTGGTTTTGTTTATCAAGATTTTGGTTTATTTCCCCACATGACGGTCTATAATAATATTGCTTATGGTTTAAAAATTCAAAAGTTAAACAAAAAAGCGATCGATTTAATGGTTGGCGATATGGCGGAGATACTGGCTATTTCCCATATCTTAAAGTCTTATCCGGGAACCTTAAGTGGTGGGGAACGACAACGAACAGCCCTAGCTCGGGCCCTTATTTTAAAACCCAAGCTCTTGTTGATGGATGAACCCTTTTCATCGCTCGATCCGGCAACCAAGGAAAGCATGTATAAACAGATCAAAAAAATTCACCAAATGTTTGCCTGCAGTATTTTATTTGTCACCCACGATTTTCATGAGGCCCAGAGAATGGCTGATCGGATTGGGATCATGGTCAATGGTGAACTAAAAGGGATTCGTAAGAGTTCAGAATTATTTTGTGATTATCAGGAACGGGAAATCAATGAATTCATCTCTTGTAATCGAGAAGAAAAAATTTTTTATAATAAAAAAGTGAGGATGGTAGAAAAATGGCATTGATGAGTGGAAATGAAATTGATCAATTAATAAAGGAAGATGTTCCTTATTTTGACTTAACCAGTTCAATTTTAGGAATTAAAGAACAAGAAGGCAAGATAACTTACTTTACCAGAGATGATGCGATTGTCTGTGGGACAGAAGTCGTGCGAGATGTCTTTGACCGTCTGCGGATTGAAACGCTTATGATGGTTGCAAGTGGTCAGCGGGCTTTAGCAGGATCGGAATTGATGTCCGGAAGAGGACGGGCGAAAGACTTACATATAGCTTGGAAGGTCTGCCAAAATATCCTTGATAGCTCGTCAGGCATTGCCACAAAAACCCGAAAAATGGTTGATGTTGTCGAGGCCTATGACTCCAAAATGGCACTATTAACCACCCGTAAAGCATTTCCGGGAACAAAAAAATTAGCAACTGCGGCGATTATGGCCGGGGGTGCCATGCCACATCGATTAGGCCTATCCGAGACCATTCTTATTTTTAAACAACACATGAATTTTATCGGTGGCTTTGAAGGATTAATTGAAAAACTACCAGCACTTAAGCATAAATGTTGTGAAAAGAAAATTATTGTTGAGGCGGTTAGCTTTGACCAAGCGGTGGCTCTTTTTAAAGCCGGGACCGATGGGGTCCAATTTGACAAGTTAACGGCCCAAGAATTGACCAAGGCCGTGGTCGCCTTAAGAGACCAATTCGGTGATGTTATTATTCTAGGAGCTGGCGGCATCAATGATACTAATATTTCGGCCTATGCCAAAACAGGGGTTAATGGGATTATTACGACCAGCCCCTATAATGCTAAACCGATCGATGTTGGGGTCCATATGGGATAAAGTGGTTTTTAAAGATACTGGAGATGCTCCGGTATCTTTTTTT
>CAZJGM010000139.1:0-2859 GCA_964545675.1 uncultured Lachnospiraceae bacterium
AAATGTTGATCGTTTGCATTTTTTGCTTGACTTCTGCTAAACTAATGCTATAATGAAGTTAATCACTACTATTGTTTCTGATCTTTAGATAAAACGTATAGGTCTTGGTTCATAATCAGTTAATAGTAATATGGATGAGAGATAAAAATCGATTCACATATTGGATAGAGTAGCTGATTATATACAGATTTCAAAATCAAAACATTAACTAAAGAAGTTATGAAATTTGAAAGACGTAGGATTGATTTACTTAATTGATTCGAATCAGAAACGATAATAGGATTAATGACAATAGAAAGGGGTGAGTATAAAAAGAATGCCAATAGAAAGTAATTACTAAGGACCGATTTTACAACCATGTAGAATCGGTCCTTAGTGTTTTTTGACCATTGTCAAGAGATCCTAGCTTTTAAAATAGTTACACTTATCTTGTTAAAAGCCTCTCAACATGATAAAATAACACGTCATTTTTATTTTGTGTTGGGGAGGAAAGAATGAATTTTTCAGAACTAGTAGCGGTGGTAAATAATTTTGTTTGGGGACCCATTATGTTAGCCTTACTTATGGGAACCGGTATATTTTTAACCATTCGTTTAAAATTTTTACCCTGGCGGAATCTGGGCTATGCCCTTAAATCCGTTTTTAAAAAAGAAGATAAATCAAAATCAGATGGTGATATCTCGCCTTTTCAGTCCTTGATGACATCGCTAGCAGCCACAATTGGAACTGGTAATATTGTCGGGGTTGCAACAGCCATGGTATTAGGGGGACCAGGAGCACTTGTCTGGATGTGGATCTCGGCCTTATTTGGTTTATCAACTAAATACGCTGAAAGTGTCTTGGCTGTTAAATATCGGGAAGTCAATGCAACTGGTGAAATGGCTGGTGGGCCTATGTATGCAATGAAGAAAGGATTTAAACACAAAAAACTGGGAAGTATTTTAGCCTTTTTCTTTTCGCTTTTTGCTGTGATTGCATCCTTTGGCATCGGTAACTTAACCCAAGCCAATTCAATTGCTTATGCACTAAAGGATACCTTTAGTGTCCCGACTTGGCTAACAGGACTAATTGTTAGCATTTTAGCATTACTGGTTTTAATTGGAGGCATTAAGAGTATTGGTCGTGTTTGTGGTGTGATTGTTCCCTTTATGGCAGGATTTTACTTTCTTGCTGGTATTATTGTGATCATTATTAATATTAAAAATCTTCCCACTGGTTTAGGACAAATTTTCTCTATGGCATTTTCATTTAAGGCCATAGCTGGGGGAGTTGGCGGAACAATTATCGCTAGTATGCTGACAGCTATGCGCTGGGGTGTAGCACGGGGTGTTTTTTCGAATGAGGCAGGTCTAGGATCAGCTCCCATTGCTGCTGCGGCTGCAAAGACTGATCATCCTTCTCGGCAAGCTTATATTAATATGACCGGTACTTTTTTTGATACTTTAGTTGTTTGCACGGTAACAGGACTTGTGATTGCCACATCCGGGGTCCTTGGAACGCTTGATGCATCGGGTCAACTATTAAGTGGTGCAAATTTAACCATCGCCGCTTTTAGAGCGACGATGGGACCGATTGGGGGAATTATTGTAACGATTGGAATTATGCTCTTTGCTTTTTCAACAATTCTTGGCTGGGAATATTATGGTGAAAAAGCACTGGAGTATTTAGTCAAATCGCCAAAGATTATCAAAATTTACCGTTTGTTATTTGGTCTAACAGCCTTTGTGGGTGCAACGACAACCCTTCAAATTGTGTGGGATTTATCAGATACGATGAACGGTTTAATGGCGATTCCAAATTTAATTTCCCTTATTTTACTTAATAAGGTCATTGCTCAAGAATGTTTTGATTTTCAAGATAAGGTTTTAAAGTCTGAACAGTTATTAAAAAAATAAGTTACTTTTTACGGGCCTGAACAACGAAGCGGGCATCATCAAAAGTGTAGATACAAGTTGATAAGGTTAAAATAGTATCATCAGGTTGGGGGTTAACGCCCGTGTCGTAGATAGATTGACTTTTTAAGCGGGATACGTATTGATAAAAATCATTATCGTCAATAAATTCAGGCTGTCGGTAATCATAATCAGCTTTTGCGGTATAAATAGAAAAAATTTCCCAATCCCTAGGTTGACCGGGCATATCAAATTGAATGATGGGATGGGCTTCTAAGTAGGAAGGTTCTTGGTAGTCCCATAAAGACCCAAACATCGATTGGTTATTCATATAATGGCCATAAAGTATATAATTACGGGTATGAATACCATCACATTGAAAATCTAAAAAAATTGAGCCAGCAATCGTTTCTTCTTTATAAAAATCATGATTAAGATAGAAATCATTATTATCTGTTTGCATTACTGGATAATCAACGGGTGTTCCTGGGATACGAACCCAACCGGCAGTTTCGGGATTATCAGCTTGCAGTGCTTCAAAATTAAAGCGATCGGGATTTTCAGGAATTTCAACTGTACTAGCTAGATCAAGAAGGCTTTTTTTATCTTGATTAGCCTTAAAAGATGGGTAAAAAGCATAGAAAAATAGAATTGCTGCAGCGACAATAAAGGTTAAAAAAATGACCAGTTTCAGATTTAATTTAGCTTTTTTACTTGCAGACATTGGGCACCTCTTTTTGTTTTATTATATCAAAAAACTCAATTTTAGGACAGTTTATTGTTCTTTTCATTCTTTTATAAGCGACTTTAAAAATTTTAATTGACAGGGTTTTATACGCATGGTAAACTTTTAATGTTATGTACCGCACATAAAAGGTATTAAGTCGAAAGCACCTTTTGTGGCGAGTTTGGTAAGAGGAGGTGTAAATATGTATGCAATTATTAAAACAGGTGGTAAACAATACCG
>CAZJGM010000140.1:0-2846 GCA_964545675.1 uncultured Lachnospiraceae bacterium
CTCCTCATGATTCTCATCCCCCAAATCATCTGGCTTTTCATAGGATTTGAGTATTCTTCTAATCTCTTCGTCTGAAATTTTCTTTCCCTTTCGGACCTGATTATAACAGTTCTCATCAATATAATTGGTCTTGGCTAAATGTTTGATCTTCTTTTTTTTCGGATGATCTACTTTTCGAAGCCGGCCATTGCTAATCTTTACATAATGCTCATCGATAATATCAACAACAACCATAAATTGACCTTTATCACGTCCTGCTTTTGAACAAACTACTTGACCAATTTTAAAATCATTCATCGATCACCAGCCTAAATAACGGTTAAGAGTTCGGGCTGACCGACTCCGGTAATTAAGACCGAATGTTCAAAATGTGATGATAACTGACCGTCTAAGGTCACGACCGTCCACTCATTGTCAAGAATTTCCACCTCATGAGTCCCAATGTTAACCATTGGCTCAATGGCTAATGTCATCCCTGCTTTCAGTCTTGGTCCATGACCCTTCTTGCCATAATTGGGAATGGATGGATCTTCGTGCAATTTGCGTCCAACCCCATGGCCAACAAAATCGCGAACAATGGAAAAACCATTGCCCTCAGCATAAGTCTGAATGGCATGTGAAATATCCGATAAGCGGTAACCTTCTCTAGCAAATTCAATGCCTTTAAAAAAGGATCCTCTGGTAACATCAATTAATTTTTGTGCTTCTTTGGAAATTTTACCAACTGCATGCGTTTTTGCTGCGTCCCCTACGTAACCTTTATAAGTCGCTCCGATGTCCACACTGACAATGTCACCTTCATTTAATTTCCGTTCACTGGGGATCCCATGAACGACTTCTTCATTAACCGATGCACAAATGGCATTGGGAAAGCCACCATAGCCTTTAAAGGTCGGAATGGCATCTGAATCACGAATCAATTGTTCAACAGCTGAATCAAGTTCGATCGTCGTAACACCTGGAGCAATCATCTCTTCGACTAATCGATGGGCTCTAGCAACAATGGCTCCCGCTTGTCTCATTAAATTAATTTCTTTTTGTGATTTTATTGTGATCATTGTTGGCCATCTCCGTCGATGGCTTTAACAATATCCGAAAACACATCATCCAAGTGCTGGAGGCCATTAATATTAACAACCTTTCCAAGCTTTTGATAATAATCAATTAAAGGTTCTGACCGTTGTTGATAAACAGAAACACGATTTTTTACTGTTTCCTCTATATCATCAGCTCTTTGTAATAAGGGCGTTCCATCAAAATCGCAAACACCTTCTTTAATCGGTTTGTTATGTTTAATATGATAGGTGGCCTTGCACTTTGGGCAAACTCGTCGCCCTGATATGCGATGAACAAGGATATCAAAAGGGACTTGCAAATTAATGACATAATCGAGTTCACTTTTATTTCTGACATTTAGTTCTTGTAATGCCTCTGCCTGAGCCACTGTTCTGGGAAAACCATCCAAAAGATAGCCATAGCCAGCATTTTGAACATCCTCGTGGTGGACCCGTTCATCCATCATTTCAATCACTAAATCATCGGGAACGAGTTCACCCTTATTAATATATTTTTTTGCTTCCTTGCCAAGGTCGGTGTTATTTTCAATATTCTCTCTAAAGATATCACCAGTTGAAATGTGTGGTATCTGATACCTCTCACTAATCTTTTGTGCTTGTGTTCCTTTTCCAGAACCAGGTGGTCCTAGGATTACAATTCTCACCTTTATTCATCTCCTCTTCACTTTAGGATTTTAAAAAACCTTGATGATGTCTCATCATCATTTCAGATTCAATTTGTTTCACTGTTTCAAGTGCAACACCAATCACAATTAATAAACTGGTCCCGCCAAATTGTAGATTTATACCCATTACATTCCCAACAATAATTGGTATAATGGCAATTACTGCTAAAAATACACCGCCGAATAAGGTTAAACGGTTCATAATTCGAGATAAATATTCAACGGTTGGTTTTCCCGGACGAATGCCTGGTATATAACCACCTTGTTTTTTGATATTATCAGCAATGTCAAATGGATTGAAGGTTACTGCTGTATAAAAGTAAGTAAAGGCAACAATTAATAAGACATAAATAATATTAGTAAACCATGTTCCCCAAGCAAAATAGGTTGACACCCAGTTTGCAAAGGCCGAAGTTGGGAAAAAACTGGCTACTGTCGCTGGAAAAAGTGTTAATGAACTAGCAAAAATAACCGGAATAACACCAGCCATATTAACCCGCATGGGTATATGCGTGCTTTGTCCACCATACATTTTTCGACCAACAACACGTTTTGCATATTGGACGGGGATCCGCCGCTGTCCTTCTTGAATGGCTACAACACCAAAGACGACGACAACAACAAAGACTGCAAAAACAATCAAGCTGATAATCGAGATCGTCCCGATTGTAACATATTGATACATTTGAATAATTCCAGACGGAATTCGCGAGACTATACTGATAAAGATAATCAGTGAAATCCCATTGCCAATGCCACTTTCCGTGATTTGCTCACCTAAGTACATCAAAAAGGCCGTACCAGCCGTGACACAAAGAACAACAACAAAAACATTAAAGGCTGAGCGTTCAACCAGTAAATCACCAAAGGATAGGCTCATCCCAAGGGCCTGTATTAAAGCCAGTACAATCGTTAAAAAGCGCGTATACTGAGCGAGTTTTTTACGACCTTCCTCCCCTTCTTTTTGCAGTTTCTCAAGGGCTGGAATTGCAAAGGCCAAAAGATTCATGATAATCGACGCATTAATATAGGGCGTAATACTCATGGCAAAAATCGTAAAATTACCAAAGTTCCCACCAGATATAATATCGAAAAGTCCAAAAAT
>CAZJGM010000141.1:0-2791 GCA_964545675.1 uncultured Lachnospiraceae bacterium
CAACAAATGATGACAAGACCTTTGTTGTTGGCCTAGACGATTCCTTTCCACCAATCGGTTTTCGCGATGAAAACAACGAAATTGTTGGATTTGATGTTGATTTAGCAAAAGAAGTTGGCGAGCGCATGGGCATGGAAGTGGTCCTTCAGCAAATTAATTGGGACACTAAGGAATTGGAACTTGATTCCGGTAATATCGATGTAATTTGGAATGGTTTAACCATCACCGACGAACGGAAAGAAGTAATGGATTTTACCGAGCCTTATCTGGAAAATGATCAGGTTATTGTGGTTAAAAAAGATTCTGATATTAAAGTAAAAGCTGATCTTGCTGGTAAAAATGTTGGTGTCCAAAAAGGATCATCGGCTTATGAAGCGTTTACAGCTGATGAAATCAGCAAAGAAGCAGCTGGCCTTAACGAATACCCTGAAAATGTGTCGGCTCTTACCGACCTAGGAATTGGACGAATTGATGCGGTTGTTGTTGACTCCGTGGTGGCACGCTACTATATCTCCACCGAAGACGTTGAATATATGATCTTAGAAGAAAGTTTATCTCCAGAACTTTATGGGATCGCTGTTAAAAAAGGAAATACGGAATTATTGACCCAGATTCAAGATGCTATGGATGCCATGGCTGAGGATGGAACAATAGCTGAAATTTCAACAACATGGTTTGGTGAAGATATTGTTTTAAGGTAATTAATCTATTCTGAAAAATCGGATAGTTTCTATCCGATTTTTTCTGATTTTAAGTAAAAAATTTTTAAACAATTGTGGTAAATAACTCTCAGGAGAAGAAGATGTCAGATTTTTTAGTTTATTTAACCAATATCACCTTACCCATGCTCCAAGGATTAGGAGCGACCTTGAGTGTGTTTGGGATAACGATTATGCTTTCCATTCCCCTTGGTTTTCTTTTTACCTTAATGGTTAGAAGCAAAAGTAAACCCCTGCAAGCCTTTGGCAGGGCCTATATTTATGTATTGCGGGGAACACCCCTCTTATTGCAATTGATGTTCGTTTATTTTGGCTTACCCTTACTACCTTTTGTTGGTGATTATTTAATCTTTAGCCGTTTTCAGGCAGCCTGTATTGCTTTTTGTTTAAATTACGCTGCTTATTTTGCGGAAATCTTTCGTGGCGGTTTGTTAGCCATTGATAAGGGCCAGTATGAAGCAGCAAAAGTATTAGGCCTGACAAAATTTGATACTATGGTGCGTATTGTTATTCCACAGATGATTCGGGTGACCTTGCCTTCGATTAGTAATGAAACCATTACCCTGGTTAAAGATACAGCCCTTGTGACTATTATTGGGGTTGCCGAAGTTTTGCATTACGCCAAAGCATCGGTTAATCGCGATGGTGATACCTTTGCTTTTATTGTCGCAGCGGGAATTTATTTAGTTATTAATTTTTTTATTTCGCTGATCTTTAAGAAATTAGAAGAAAAGTATGAATTTTAGGAGTGAAGCCATGGAAATTATTAAGGTAGATGGATTAAATAAAAGTTTCAAGGATAACCATGTCCTTAAGGATATTTCTTTTACGGTTAATAAGGGTGATGTGGTTGCTGTTATCGGCTCATCTGGTTCGGGAAAATCGACCCTCCTTCGTTGTTTAATTGATTTAGAAGAAGCCGACAGTGGTAATATTATAATGGAAGGCAAAGCCCTTTTAGAAAATGGGGTTTATCCCAGTCCTCCAGAAATACGGGCAATTATTATCAAGATGGGGATGGTTTTTCAACATTTTAATTTATTTCCCCACTTAACGGTCAGACAGAATTTGGAATTAGCTCCAAAGATAGTTAAGAAGCAGGATAAAAAAGAAATGCAAGAATTGTGTGTGGCCTATCTAAAAAAAGTTGGTTTATCAGACCGCATTGATGCCATGCCGTCGACCTTGTCGGGTGGCGAAAAGCAGCGGGTAGCCATTGCTAGGGCCTTGATGATGAATCCGGATATTCTGCTTTTTGATGAACCGACTTCGGCTCTAGATCCTGAATTAACGGGAGAAGTTCTTAGTGTGATGAAAAGTCTGGCCAATGAACAGATGACCATGGTGGTGGTAACCCATGAAATGAGCTTTGCCAGAGATGTGGCTAATAAGGTCTTGTTTATGGATGAAGGAATTATTTTAGAGGAAGGGCCGCCAGAGCAAATATTTTTAAATCCTAAAGAAAAAAGAACCTGTGAGTTTTTAAAAACAATTTTGAGAGAAAACACCAAGACCATTAAAAAGTACTACCGTTTGAAAATTTTTGATCCATTTAAAAAACCTCGTTAAAAATAACGAGGTTCTTTTTTACTTAAAAGCACAAAGAAATCTTGACGGCTTATAGACTTTATGATAATATATTAAATTGCATTGGTATCTTTAAAAATAAGATAAAATTGCATCCTAGAGATGTTCTTAATTAGGGAATTCTAAGCGAAAAATGATGAATCAAAACTGATCAAAGGGGCTGATCCAAAAGAAATTTTACACTTAAGTTCTCTCTAATAATAACACATAGGGGGATGAAACACAACAGGCAAATTTTGATGATAGCAGGCTCTATTAAGAGCATGCCATTTATCAGTTGCTGAGTATTTTTGCGAGGGGTGATAGTGGATGGAAATGATGCATCCTGAAAAAAACGGATTAAGAACACGCCAAAGCTTTTCGAAGATTAAAGAAGTAATTGAAATGCCAAACCTAATCGAAGTCCAGAAAGACTCTTATAATTGGTTTATTGAAAAGGGATTAAAAGAAGTCTTTGATGATATTGATAAAATTGAAGACTATAC
>CAZJGM010000142.1:0-2753 GCA_964545675.1 uncultured Lachnospiraceae bacterium
TTTTTGCAGTGATTTTTTTAATTGAAAGAAAAATAATATAAAAAATAATGATTGAAGTAAAAAGAAGGAGTTTTAATGCAAACTAAGTATATTTTTGTAACCGGCGGTGTGGTTTCTTCCTTGGGAAAAGGCATTGTCAGTGCCTCCTTGGGGCGATTGTTAAAGGCCAGGGGGATGAAGGTCTCGATTCAAAAATTTGATCCCTATTTAAATTTTGATCCAGGAACGATGAGCCCTTATCAGCATGGGGAAGTTTTTGTAACCGATGATGGGGCCGAAACCGACTTAGACCTTGGTCATTATGAACGCTTTACCGATGAAAATTTATCAAAGTTTAGTAATTTAACCACTGGTAAAGTTTATTGGAATGTCATTTCCAAAGAGCGACGAGGCGATTATTTAGGGGGAACAGTCCAAGTGATTCCCCATATCACCGATGAAATAAAAGAAGGTGTCCTGCGAGTCTCTGAACATAACCATCCCGATGTGGTGATTACCGAAATCGGGGGGACCGTCGGGGATATTGAGAGCCTGCCTTACCTAGAGGCGATTCGTCAATTTAAGGGGCATTCAGGTCCGGAAGATGTCTTGTACATCCATGTGACCCTCTTACCCTACCTGGAAAAAGCCGGAGAATTAAAAACGAAACCGACCCAACATTCGGTAAAAGAATTAAGAAGCATTGGGATTCAGCCCGATATTATTGTCCTGCGGTCAGAATGGGAAGTCGATGAAAGTTTAAAGGCCAAAATTTCCTTATTTTGTAATGTCGATAAGCAGTCAGTCGTGACCAATATGGATGCGGTTGAACTCTATGAAGTCCCCTTAATGCTCGAAAAAGAAGGCTTGGCCCAGTTGGTTTGCGATAAAATGCAGATTGATTGCAAGGATCCGGACCTAGAAGAATGGAAAGATCTGGTTAAACGGGCAAAAAACCTTGAAAATAAGGTGGTTATTGGTTTGGTTGGAAAATACGTCGAGCTTCACGATGCTTATTTATCAGTGGCAGAAGCCTTGCGCCACGGTGGCATTGATAATAATACCGAGGTGGTCATTCGCTGGATTCACTCGGAAGATATTAATGACGAAAATATCGATCGGATCTTAGGCGAACTCGATGGGATCTTGGTGCCTGGTGGTTTTGGTCATCGAGGGGTTGAGGGGAAGATTCACGCCATTGAATATGCCAGAAGGAATAAGATTCCTTTTTTAGGCTTATGTTTAGGTCTGCAATTGGTGGTGATTGAATTTGCCAGAAATGTCCTTGGTCTTCAAGGGGCCCATAGTAGTGAGCTTGACCCAGAGACCCCCTACCCAGTCATTAATTTGATGGAAGACCAGAAAAAAGTCAATGACATGGGCGGGACCATGCGTTTAGGCCTTTATCCTTGTCAAGTGAAGGAAGGGACAAAGGCATGGGAAATTTATAATGAAGAATTGATTTATGAACGCCACCGCCATCGCTATGAAGTGAATGGGGACTATGTTGAGGCCCTTGGTCAAGGGGGAATGATTTTTTCAGGCATGTCACCAGACCAAGTATTGGTGGAAATGGTGGAATTAAAGGATCATCCTTGGTTTGTCGCCACACAGGCACATCCGGAATTTAAATCACGGCCAAATAAACCCCATCCCTTGTTTAAAAGTTTCGTTAAAGCGACTTTGACGGCAAAAAAATAAACTTTATAAAAAAATCGAGATCCTAGATCTTGATTTTTTTATCAGCTTTGCCACTAGACTTATGATTTTTAAAAATGTTGATAACTTTATTTTTCGCCAAAATAATCGGGCAATAATGTGGATAAGTTGATAGATAACTGTTAACAATGTGGATAAGTATGGGGATAAGCAGGGAAAAACGGAAAAACAAGCAATTGTAGGGATGATTTTATCAGCCTTAAAATGTGCATAAAAAAATGTGGAAACTGGGTATAATGTGGACAACTTACCAATCTTAAGAGAATTGGAGAAAATGAGGAGCTTTAAAAGAAAAGACAACAAATAGAAATAAAATAAATAAAGGGGAATATAAAGCATAAATTTGCCTTGTTTTGAGTCGCTTGTCTTGTCCCCATATTTTTAGCAGTGCTATCAAAACGACTATAACCCTTTTCATAATCTTGACAAGCGTTAATCATTTTTTTACACGATACTTAGCTTTTCTGCCCATAAAAAAACACCTCCAAGTAGATAATCTAATTTCAATTAATTAGACTGTCTATTTTGGAGGCATCATATCACGGGGCATTTTTTTTATGACTGTTTAGAATTATATTGGTGTTTTAAAACATTTTGTTTAAAATTGATAAAATCCAAGACTTCTTTTTTGGAATCCTCATCAATTAAGGCATAGCCAAACAAACCTAAAAGATCTCTCATTTCGAGGTCATTTTTTAATTGTTCCTGAGTATCCATACTGCCTTTTTCTTTTAAGCGGGCATCACTAAGGGAAGTCGAATTATTGGTGCGACAAAGCAGGTAATCGACGGAAACATTAAAATAATCAGCAATTTCAATCAGAAGTTGATTTTCAGGAAGATTTTTATCTTTTTCATACTTTGAGATTGAACTTTTATTCAAATTGAATTGTTCAGCAAAGTCCTGTTGGGTCATATCCATATTAAGCCGTAGCCGCTTTAAGCGTGTTCCGAAAGTAGACATCCGGTACCTCCAAAATAATTAATTCAAATAATGGAATGCTTCCACTATTCGTTTATATACTTTATTATACACTAAATTGCTTTTTTATAACA
>CAZJGM010000143.1:0-2640 GCA_964545675.1 uncultured Lachnospiraceae bacterium
ACCAATTACAGAAACAACTTCAGCTTTAATAGCATTGGCTAGCTCCTGTCCAATCGTTTGACTATCAAATGGGGCGTTTTTTTGAACCTTGCCCTTAATTAATTCTCTTGCGATAATAGCATCATTTGTTTGACGAATAAGAGTCGGTGTAATCCCTTCTTTTCCGACGTGGATCACATCAGGAATATCATTGGCTAATTTTTTTAAATAACTACGTTGCTTACTTGTTAACATTGATTCTCAACTTTCTGATAAAGATTATATCATATTTATTTTTAAAATTCATGGTTCTTAGCTAAAATACTCAAATTCAATTTCATTGAGTCGCACAAGGTCTTCATCCTGAATATTCATGTTTTCAAGCTCTTTAAAAATACCTTTGTCCTTTAGAACCCGTTGAAAATAACCGACTGAGTCTAAATCATCAAAATTAACAGAGTTAATCAGTCGTTCAAGGAAAGCCCCTTTAACAATAAATACATGGCCTTGTCGTTCAATGGTAAATTCTTTTTCGCTTACTTTTTCTTCGCTCTCAACTTCAACTTCAAAAATTGGCTCAACTTGACCAATTTCTCCTAAAAGAATGACCAATCGCTTTAATAAAGGTTCTAAACCAAGATGGGTCACTGCTGAAATTGAAAAGACCTCATATCCTTGGTGTTCAAGCTTTTGGGCTATTACCTTGGCGGTCTCTTGATCCTCAAGCAGATCGACCTTATTTAATACTACAAGCTGTACTCTTTGAGAGAGTTTTTCATTATAGTTTTGAAGCTCCTTATTAATGATTTCAAAATCCTCAAGTGGATCACGTCCTTCAGAAGATGATACATCTAAAAAATGAAGGAGTAATTTTGTTCTCTCGATATGCCTTAAAAATTGATCGCCTAAACCAGTTCCCTTATGAGCATTTTCAATCAGACCAGGAATATCAGCAATCACAAAGGGTTCGGCATTTTTCCATTCAACCACACCTAAATTGGGTGTAATGGTTGTAAAATGATAGTTAGCAATTTTAGGTTTGGCTTTGCTAACCACTGAAAGAAAGGTTGATTTTCCAACATTTGGAAAGCCAATTAATCCGACATCAGCGAGAAGTTTCAATTCTAGAACTAAGGCTTTTTCCTGACCTTTTACCCCACCTTGGGCAAAACGAGGAGCCTGACGCGTGGCCGTGGCATAATTCATATTTCCTTTTCCACCACGCCCCCCTTGGGCTCCTATAAAGCGTTGACCATCTTCGGATAAATCACAGATAATTCGATTGCTTTCTCTGTTTTTTATGATCGTTCCAACTGGAACTTTGATCACTAAATCCTCAACTGACTTTCCTGAACTTCGACCCCCGCTCCCATTACCACCATTATCGGCCTTGTATTTTCGTTTATATTTAAAAGGTGCCAAGGTCCGAAGGGATTGGTCAGCTACAAAAACAATGTTGCCGCCTTTTCCCCCGTCACCACCGTCTGGACCACCATTAGGAACGTATTTTTCACGACGAAAACTCATCCCCCCATGACCGCCATCGCCTGCCTTTAAAAATATTTCTGCTTTATCTACAAACATATTAACCTCGCTTTTTAGCTTATTTACCCAATTCATATAAAATAAAACCTCTTATCAGCATTGATTATAAGAGGTTTTATAAATGATTTATTTAAAAATAAAAGCTAAATGACTGCTTTTGGATAAATACTCACTTGCTTTCGATCTCTTCCTTTTCGTTCGAAGCGGACAACACCATCTTCTAGAGCAAATAATGTATCATCATTTCCTTTTCCGACATTTAGACCAGGATGGATCCTCGTCCCCCTTTGTCTGACTAAAATATTGCCAGCAAGAACAAATTGTCCATCGCCTCTTTTAACACCTAATCGCTTTGCATTACTATCACGACCATTTCTTGAACTACCTACTCCCTTTTTATGAGCAAATAATTGAAGGTTCATTTTAATCATGTTTTTCACCTCCTATTTTTCTAATTCCTCTAATTGAATATACTGTCCATAAGCTTCTTTAATTCCCTTAATTCCAAGAATATAAGTTGAAATTAAAAGATCTGTTTTTGATTGTAAGTCTTGATCCTGAATTTCTGGAAGCTTAAAATTAACCAAGCCTTCTTCTACCGTTTCTTTTAAATCCTGTCGTCCTACCACTTCTGTCAAACCATTGAGAATACTGATCGTTAAAACCGAAACAGCTGCACAAACAATATCTTCACCATGGTCTGCCAAACCAGCATGACCGTCTACATTAATCTCATTGACCACATTGTTTTTTCTAAAAATATCAACCTTAACCATAGGATTTAAGCGTCGATACTGGTGATTTTGACTTTCATAAAGGGTTGACGATGGCCTTGTTTTCGACGGTAGTCTTTTTTAGCCTTGTATTTGTAAATGGTAACTTTTGGACCTTTTGCGACTTCCAGAATTTCACCTTTAACACTTGCATTGTCAACATTTGGCATCCCAATTGTCATTTGACCGTCTTTATTAACCGCTAAAACATCGGTAAAGGTTACTTCTTTAACATCATCTTCATTGAAATTAATTTTTTCAATTTGAATCACGTCATCTTTTTGAACCCGGTATTGTTTACCACCTGTTTTAATAATTGCATACATATTTACACCTCCTCTTA
>CAZJGM010000144.1:0-2634 GCA_964545675.1 uncultured Lachnospiraceae bacterium
ATTAAAAAACCTCTAAATTGACTTGTCAATTTAGAGGTTTTTTATACATCACTTAAATTTAAATTTTCCATAAATTTTTATATAAATTTTTCTGTAAAATATTTTATTCGTTGCTAATCAATTTTCAAAAGTTTGGCATTAATCGCCACGATAATTGTACTCATCGACATTAAAACGGCTCCCACAGCCGGACTGATAATCACCCCTTGATAATATAAAACACCAGCTGCTAAGGGTAAGGCAATGGCATTATAGGCCGTTGCCCAGATTAAGTTTTGAATCATCTTTCGATGGGTTGCCTTGGAGAGTTTAAGCAAATTAACGACATCAAGGGGATTATTTTTAACAAGGATCACATCAGCTGATTCAATCGCTACATCGGTTCCTGCTCCAATGGCTATGCCTAGATCGGCTCTGGCTAGGGCCGGGGCATCATTGACTCCATCTCCGGTCATTCCGACCTTCTTGCCGGACTTAATTAATTCTTCAATCCGCTGTGATTTTTCTTGCGGGAGGACCTCTGCCATAACTTCATCAATGCCTAACTGTTGACCGACATAAGCTGCCACCCGATTATTGTCTCCGGTAAGCATGATCGGCTTAATAGCCATCTCTTTAAGGGCCTTAACAGCTTCTTTGGCCGTTTCTCTAACTTGATCAGAAAGAGCTAAATAACCAATTAATTTCTTATCCTGCAAAACAAAGACGACTGTCTTGCCTTCTTTAGCTAATTTTTCATAGTGTTCTTCATCAAAAGAAATATTTTCCGCTCTTAGATAGCTAGGACTGCCAATTCTTATTTCTTTAGAAGCAAGCATGGCCTTTAAACCTTTTCCGGGGATACTTTGGTAATCGCTAATCCCTTGAAGGGTTAATTTTCGTTTTTCGGCTTCTCTAACAATCCCTTGAGCAATAAGGTGTTCAGAATTAACTTCCACCGAATACGCAATTTCTAATAATTCTTCTTCTGTAATCCCTAGAGGATAAATATCACTCACCCCAAATTCACCTTTAGTAAGCGTTCCCGTCTTATCAAAAACTATTGCATCAAGCTTATAGGCACCTTCAAAGGCTGCGCGATTTCTTATCAATAAACCCCGTTTAGCACCAATACTCGTTGATATCGCTGTCACTAAAGGAATCGCTAATCCTAGGGCGTGGGGACAAGAAATAATAATAACCGTTACTGCCCGTTCAATCGAAAAATTTAAATCCATCCCGAGAAGGGTCCACGCCACAAAGGTAATAATCCCACCACTAAAAGCGATATAAAATAAATATTTGGCAGCCGTATCAGCCAGCCTTTGTGTTTTTGATTTAGACGCTTGGGCTTGATTGACCATTTTAATAATTTGAGAAATAAAGGTATCATCGCCAGTTCGATTAACCACAAACTTAAGGACACCTTCCCCATTAATTGATCCTCCGACAATTTCATCCCCTGTTTTTTTCGGAACCGGAAGAGATTCACCGGTGATCATCGCCTCGTTAACTTCTGAGCTTCCCTCGTAAATTTCCCCATCAATCGGGATTTTCTCACCTGGTTTTATAAGTACCTTGTCCCCTTCCTTTAATTGATTGACAGCAACTTCTTTTGTTTCGCCGTTTTCAGTAATTAAATGGGCTTCTTCGGGCATCAAATCAATCAAGGCATCGAGGGCTCTTGAAGCTCCCATAACAGAACGCATCTCAATCCAATGACCCAGAAGCATTACAACGATTAAGGTCGCAAGCTCCCAAAAGAAATCACTTCCGCTTAAGATAAATACAGTTAAGGAACTATATATATAGGCAACCGATATGGCAAAGGCAATTAGTGTCATCATTGCTGGGGACTTTTCTTTGAGTTCATCACGTGCCCCAGTGAAAAAGGGCTTCCCCCCATAGATAAAGAGAATACTTGATAAGCCAAAGAGAAGATAAGAATCCCCGGCAAAAGACCAGTCAACCCCTAAAAACATTTGAATCATTGGTGATAAAATAAGGATAGGCACAGTCAGAATGAGCGAGAAAAAGAAGCGTCGCTTAAAATCCTCAATCATCATGGCATGATGGTCATGATGGCCGCCATGGTCTTCGTGTTTTTCATGGTCTGCCTGATAGTCTTTATTTTTATTGTGATCGTTGTGTTTATCCATTTTTAGCCTCTTTCTTTACCTGCTAGATTTATTCTTGAGATTCTAAATCCTCGATTAATGCTTTCATCTCGCCAATTTCTTTTCTTTGGGCTTCGATAATACTTTCTGCTAATTCTTTAACACGAGGATCGGTAATTGTAGCCCGTTCACTGGTTAAAATAGCAATGGAATGATGAGGAATCATTGCTTTCATCCATGATACATCTTCAATGGTTGTTTGACTTCTTACTAAAAAAAGAGATCCTGAGAATACAATAATGCTGACAAGCAGAATAATAATATTCGTTCTTTTGTTGGTAAACATCTTTAACATAAACAAAAGCATAATGATCGCCATCACAGCTCCCATCATCAAGGCCATATAAGCTCTGGTTTCACTGAAAAAAACATGATCCCAAGCATAAGTGTTTAAATACATCAGGCCAAACATCACAATCGTTGATGTTAAAATCATTAATCCAAATTTCACATAATTGTTTTTCATAATATCCTCCTT
>CAZJGM010000145.1:0-2621 GCA_964545675.1 uncultured Lachnospiraceae bacterium
GTTGTTCCGCTAAGAGAGGCAGAGAAGCCAATCGTAAGGGTTTCTTGGGCACAGCTACTAAGAAATATCAAAAAGACAAAAAGGAGTAAAAGACAGTTTTTATAATTCTTGTTCATGGGAGCACTTCCTTAAAATTTTGATCTTAAAAGATCGGTGAACACCAGTAACTTTTGAATGTGTTATCAACAAGCTGACTTTAATTAAATGTTATCCAAATGTAATTAGAATGTAATTAGATAGTACACTAAATAGCTTATTTTTGCACGATTTTTTTAAGCGACTCTTTAAGAAAGAAGAAATTTGCTTAACTAATGACTAATAATCCTTGTTTTAGAGGAATTGACTTTTAAGGATAAGCAGGTTAAAATAACATCAAAAAAGTGTTAAAATTAATGAAAAATAGGTATGATTATCGCTGGAAGCTAAACAACAGAGATTATTGAGAAACTAAAGGGAGAGGAAATGAAAAAAACAATGACACTTCGAAGGCAATTGAGCATTTTTTTGGCGTTGATTGTTGTTTTTCAAAGTATTGCCTTATTCGTTAGCCTCTGGGCGACCCAAGTGTTTTCAAGGTTGGACGCAGAAGCCTTTCAGGTGTTAGAAAATGAGACTGAAATTGGAGTCGAGCAAAAGGATCAAAATTTAACCCAAAACTCAGCATTAGTTAAAAATAAAATATTAGGGAGTATTGTAATCACTACTTTACTGGCTCTTTCGGCAGTTTTTCTATTGGTTTATTTCTTTACCCGCAAGATTACTGGCTTGTCTGACTATGTTAAGGACTTATCACCCTATGATAATATTCATTTTTCACCAACGGGTATGCGAGAAATCGATGACTTGACATCAGCAATTGAGTTATTTAATCAAAGCTTGATGAACACCTCAAGAACGACATCTAAAATTCTTGAACTTAGTTTATTGCCCATTGGTGGTTATGAGGTCTTAAATGATAGTCGCTATGTGATTCTTACGGATTTTTTGTATTGGCTCTTGCATATTGATTCCGGAAGCATGATCTCAAAAGAGGATTGGCAGATATACCGTCAAAAATTAATGAAAAACCCGGTAAAAGACCATCCTAATATTTACGTTTGCGATGATGAAGCAAGTGGAGAACCTATATGGCTACGGATTGTTGAAGCCAAGTCGCCCATTGGTGTGGTTGGCGTTATTCTTGATGTATCCAATGAATTTGAAGAAAACCAGCGGCTAGCCAATGAACTTGACTATGATGCCTTAACCGGTCTTTATACTAAAACGGCCCTAGAACGAGAGGTTAGTCAAAAAATTAATGATCGGCCAGATAAAATTGGGGCGATGATTTTTATTGATTTGGATAATCTTAAATACATGAACGATCATTTTGGCCACGATGTGGGCGATCGCTTGCTAATTAAAGCGGCTGAAATATTTTCTTATTTCAAGGCTTACGAAGGCCTTGTTTCGCGCATATCAGGGGATGAGTTTGCCATATACCTGCATGGTTTTGAAAGTTGCGATGAGATTCGAGAGATTGTTTCTGGTCTTGATCTTTATGCCGATCAGATTCGAATTGTAACAGCTGATGGAAAGAGCCGACCGATTTGTTTTTCTGCTGGTTTGGCTTGGTATCCCGAGGATGCTAGTGAGGTCAGCGACCTGCTTAAATGTTCTGATTTTGCCATGTATCATGCCAAAAAAAATCAAAAGGGGCGTTTGTGTGATTATTCAAAAATTGATGGCCTTTAAATTTTTCTGAACATTGGCTTAAGAGAATTTTTTAAACTTTTAAAAAGATAATTCTATGATAAGATGAAAATAGAAATAAAAGTTGGAGGCCCTATGTCAAAATTATTACTAATTATTATCATTCAATTACTTTTTGTTCCCATGTTAACCCTACGTACCATTTGCATGGTTAAAAATTTAAAATTTCTTACTGGTGTTTTTGGATTTCTTGAAGCGGCCATTAATATTTTTGGTTTATCGATCGTTTTATCTGGCGACCATAGTTTTTTAGAAATGGGTGTTTATGCCCTTGGTTTTGCCAGTGGCTTAATTCTCGGAATCGCAATTGAGCAAAAGTTAGCGATTGGCTTTGTCACCTTGCAAGTTAATATCCAACATAAAAATGAGGCCTTGATCAATGTTTTAAGAAATGAAGGTTTTGGGGTTACTATTTATTATGGTGATGGTCGGTCAGGCCCGCGGATTAACCTAGATATTCTGACAAAACGCAAGAAAGAAAAAAGATTACTTGATATTATTGAAGAATATGAACCCTGTGCCTTTGTTATGTCTTATGAACCCAAGATGTTTCGTGGCGGTTATTTAACAGAAATGATGAAACGGCGGCCAAAAGTGATGGGGAAGAAAAAAAATGATCGTAGTGTAATTGAAAAAACGGTTGAAGAAATAAAAACAGAAGCAGAAATATTAAAAACCGACTGGGTTGGTGAAGAATAAAGCTTTTTCTTGCAAAAAAGACCATAAATGTGTAAAATTTAAATTAATCTTTTGTTTATAAACAGAGGTTTTTTATTAGAAGATCGTTTTTTGGGTATATTGCTATGACTATATCTATTTTATAGGGAAATAGTAGCTTTAAAAGTGGAGGTTTTTATGAAAAAACGAAT
>CAZJGM010000146.1:0-2606 GCA_964545675.1 uncultured Lachnospiraceae bacterium
ACTTTATCGCCTCACAACGATTGAATCGTTATATTTATTTATAAAGCATAAAAAGAGAATAAATTTTCTTATGGTGCAGCGGCTTTCTTTATAGCTATCTTTTAACCATTCAGCAATCACTTTCGCTTTTCCTTAGGCTTTACAACAGGTCACTTCCCCCGTCCAAGACCAGTGAAAAAGTCGTTAAATTTATAAAAAAAGCATGTTAAAGCAAAAACTACTTAAATTAATAAAATCCAAGTAGTTTTTGCAAAAATAATTATCATAATAACCCTGTGTAATATAATTTAATCACCAAAAAAAAACAACACACAGAGGGAAAAATTATGCTTCGATATGAATCAAAACAATCATCATTCCACTTTCCATTATACAATAAAATTCCTGAAAATGATATCCTTTGATGAAGCACTTGGGGCAAAACATTATTAAAAGCTACCATGATGAAAGCAATGACAATCTCGATGACCTACCGGATGTCCCCAACTATAAAGAAATCCGCGACCACACCGAAGCCAAAGAAGTCATGAAAGATTATCTGGAAACCGTTATCGAAAAAGTTGAAAAACAGCCACTCCCACCTAAAACAACTGACCCGCGTCACTAAGAAATGAGCAAAAAGGTTCTGTAAAATGAAATTTTGTGATATAATAAATTAAACACAGTAGGGTTTCCCTAAGTTTGAATAGTATAATTTTTGGAAGGAGGTAATCATATGACGAATACAAATAGGATAAAAATTAATAAAGAGATCTATAATTGGGCGTTTAAGGAATCTAAAAAGGATTTTGAAGAGATCAAGGATAAGTTTAAAAACATTGATGCTTGGATATCCCAAGAGATAGATCCCACCTTTAGGCAAGTTGAAGATTTAGCCAACTTTTTAAAGGTACCTTTTGGTTATATGTTTCTTAATAAACCTCCTAAAACAGATATAATACAATCTGAGTTTAGAACAATCGGAAATAAAATACCTGACGTGAGCAAGGAACTTAAAGATACTTTATACACTATAGGAAGAAAAAAAGATTGGCTAAGTGACTATCGCAGAGAAAAATGAATTTAGAGGGTTTTTGCTTTATGACGATGTTGCACCGATTATATTCATCAATAGCAATGATAGTTTAACTGGAAAAATATTTACTTTAATTCATGAATACATTCACTTTTTACTAGAAGAAGATGATATCTTTATCGATGAAGATGCAATCCTTGAAAATGAAAAATTAGTAAATGAAATAACGGCAGAGTTTCTGATTCCAACATCCCATGTTAATAAACGTTGGAATGATCATGAATTAGTAAAGAAGCAGGTCGAAAATTTAAGTAAATTATTTCATGTTAGCATGATAGCATTGGCGATTAAGCTCAAGAGCATGAAGAAGATTGATCAAAAAACGGTTAATGAAATAAAACGGTATACCCAGACGAGGTGGGAAAGTAGTAGTAAAGAAGCTGGGGGCGGTGGCAACTATTATAATACGAGCAGATCTCGTTTTGGCGATAGTTTTTTAAGCACTGTTATACAAGGAGCAGAATCTGGTGATATTAGTTATACCGATGCATTTAAATTGTTAGATAATTCGGTAAAGGCTTATGATCACTTTAAAGAGGAATTTATGTCCTATGGAGCATAAGTATATAATTGATGCGAATGTATTTATAACCGCCCATAGGCAGATATATCCTTTTGATATCGTTCCAAGCTTCTGGGAACAACTTGTCGATAAAGCGGCGGACAAAATAGTAATAATCGAAGACGTTCAAGAAGAAATAATAAATTCTGTAAATGATAATGCGCAGTATAAACAATCAGCGAAAGACGAATTTGCTTCAGTAGCAGATTCATGGTTATGTGCGTACGCTTTAAAAGTAACATTTAACTCAGCAGTTGATGATACAAGTGTAGTAACTTTTGCTACTAAAAGATACAAACACGGTTGTATTGACAACAGCAGCTTGGAATGAAGTTGGAGCATGTCAGCCCCCCCAGTAGGTCACTTCCCCCGTCCCCGCTGTCACCCCCCACACAAAAAAGGACTTGACTATTTCCAATATCACACTAATCATTTATTATATCATTAACTTTACTTTTCACCTTATCCATAATATCCTCATTAATCTTTCCGAATTTTTTAGTTACAATCCTTTGAGATAATGTATATATTTTATCTACCCTAATAATTGAATCCATTTTTAAATTCCCCTCAATTAAATTACTGCTTGATATAGATATAGTATAATCTTTTGACGAAATGTTTGAAGTAATTGCTGCCACAATAATATCATCTGTTTTAGAATTATATTGATCATTTGACAATACAAGAACAGGCCTCTTTTTACTCGATGATAAGTCGCTAAAAGGAATTGGAATAAGCAGTATTTCTCCTTGCCTATACATTATTCCATACGTCATCATCTATATCATTGTTCCAAAAATCAATGCTAGATCCACTTGCATTTTGCAATTCTTTAACAATATCCATTTCATCTTTATTCTTTAAATATCCTATAAAATCGATCACTTCTGATATTTTTTCATCAGGGATTTCATCTATTAAATTTAATAATAAGTCTAATGGCCCTTCAAAATGATCCAGTACAAT
>CAZJGM010000147.1:0-2510 GCA_964545675.1 uncultured Lachnospiraceae bacterium
CTTAAACACCGTAAGACTTGATGTAAAAGAAGATTATAATCGGATTGAGGTCGAAAATTTTTTGAGAGAAATTTGCTCATCAACTTACCGAATTAAAGGGTTTATGACTTTAGATGGAGAAATTCATGAAATCTCGGTGGTCAATTGCAGTATTCATATCGACAAAATTAAAGACCAAAAACCGATTTTGGAACTGCTTTTAATCTCATCAATTGGGATCTCCCTAATCAGTAAGATTACAGAGGCTTGGAAAGATCATCTTAAAGAAGCACTAACGATGATTTAGCGGTAAAAAATAAAATCAGAAAAGTGTTGACGTTTGCATAAAAGTAAGATATTATAATAAAAAAACATCATCCGTACGAAGTGCCGAAAGGATGATAGGCCAAAAATCAGGTTTCAGATTTAAGTGAGTAAAAGATAAAAAGGATGTATGTAAAATGGAAGAAGTAAAAAATGAAAGTCTCTGCGAAATTATAGAGCCGGATGGTTGTGAATGTAGTGTGGAGGATGTCGTTTCTCTAGCGACCGATCAGGATGTCATTTTAACAGATATTGAAGCTGATACGCAAATGGAGATTATTAAAATTCTTTGTGACAAAGCTCTTGAAAAAGGATATATCACAGAATTATTCACAGAAAAAATATTGGAGCGGGAAAAAGAATTTCCCACAGGCCTACCGACAGCGGTTCCAGTAGCGATTCCCCATATACATGATGGCTGCCTCCAATCTTTCTTTTCGATGGCAACGCTTTCAAAACCAGTCGCATTTGAATCAATGGAAGGCGATGATCAAGCCATTAATACCGAGATGGTATTCTTATTTGGCATCACGGATCCGTCCCAACAATGTGCCGTTTTGATGAAGTTTTGTGAATTGTTTCAAAACGTTGAATTGATGGAAGAAATAAGAGATTCAAAAAATACAGGGGCACTAATTGCTTCTCTTAAGACAGCCCTCGGCGAGTATTTACTTGTGTAATTAAGATCGGGATGATTATTCCAGTATAAAAAAGGAGAAAAAAATGAAAAATTCGATTGAATTAGTAGTTGCATGTGGTGGCGGTATTTTTACAACGACGGTTGTAACGGAGAAGATTCAGGAAATTTTGAAGAAAGAAAGAATTTCATACAAAATAACCCCTCAAAAAATTACGGAAATTCCCGGTATTACAGGTGTAGATTTAATTGTTGTAACCGGTAAAACAAAACAAAAAAATGCTGCCGGAATACCAATTATGATTGGCTTACCACTTTTTACAGGGGTTGGAGCAGACAAGTTTACAGAGGATATGCTCACAAAAATCAGAGAAATTATGAATGACTAAGCAGAATTTCATTTATGACTATGACAAAATGAGAACAAGGAGGAAAGACAGATGAAAGTATTAATTTTAGGTGATCGTTTTATGACCAATGAAATCCTTAAGGAAGCGATGGATAAGCGATTTGCCGATAGTAATATCGAATTAGAATACGTCGACCATATGGACCAATGGCCAGTTGAACCACTGCAAGTGACTGATGAAGTATCAGAATTCTGTGGCTGTGATGATGAGATTGTCCCATTGGTGGCTGATGTCGATGCCATATTGACCCATACCGGCTGTATTTCAAAAAAAGTAATCGATGCGGCAAAAGAACTTAAAGTGGTGGCATTAGGTCGCGGTGGTCCGGTTAATGTCAATAAAGATGCCTGTACCGATCGAAAGATTCCGATTCTCTATGCACCAGGTCGAAATTCCGGTGCAGTCGCAGAATACACCATTGGCATGATTCTAGCAGTAATGCGAAGTATCCCCCTTAGTCATTATTATTTAAGATATAAAAATGAGTGGCGTGGCGATTACTATGCCTATGAGAGTGTTGGAAAAGAATTGGTTGATTCAACCATTGGCTTGATTGGATTTGGGGCAATTGGACGAAAAGTTGCCAAAATTATGTCGGCCTTTGGGACAAAGGTAATGGTTGCTGATCCTTATTTAAGTGAGGATGACAAAAGCACCATGAAAGAGTATGAGTTCGTTGAATTAGACACGCTCTTAAAAAAGGCTGATATTATCTCGCTTCATACGAAGTTTACACCGGAAACAGAAGGGATGATTGGCAAACGAGAAATTGGTCTAATGAAAGAGACAGCAGTATTTATTAATACAGCCAGAGGTCAATTAGTCGATCACGATGCCTTGTATCAGGCATTGGCTGAAAAAAGTATCTCTGGAGCAGCATTAGATGTCTTTGAAGCAGAGCCACCTCAAGCATCATCGAAATTATTTACCCTTGAAAATGTTGTGGCGACTCCCCACCTTGGTGGTGCCAGCATAGGAGCTGCGAAAATTGGGGCATCAATTGCCGCCGATCAGATTTACAAATATATGGTCGAGTGCAAGGCCCCGGAATATTGGTTTAACAAATTTGAATTAAAATAGGAATAATTAAGTAAACGAAATAAAATAAAGATAGGAGAATTTATATGCCCTCAAAAGAAAGAATGACAGGTAAAGAGCGA
>CAZJGM010000148.1:0-2504 GCA_964545675.1 uncultured Lachnospiraceae bacterium
AAGCAAAACAAGCAGAAAAAATTGGGATTGAAATAATAATTGCCATCAGTGTCATTCTGTTAGCAGGAATTGGATTTGTCGTCTATCGAATTAAAAGACAAGAAAAGGGCTAATAAATTATGTAAAAAATAAAGACATAGTCAAAAAGGATTGACAAAAATAAGCTTAAAAGATATAGTTTAAGTGAAATAAGAAAATAAAAACCGTTTCTTTTGTTAGGTGAGGCTCCTATGCAGAGATGGCTACTGCCCGGAAACATCGAAAGATGCCAATGGGTTAACAGGTATTACCGAACTAAGGTTTTACTTAATGTAGTTGGGTATGAACCCTATACTGTCTAGTGCCAAAACTCAACGAATGGAGGAATCGTTATTTTTGCTATGCAAAAACCTCCATTGAAATAATGGGGGTTTTTATTTAAGTGTGCAAAAATTAGGTAAAAAAAGTTGATTATAAAAAGGAGTGAGATAATATGGATGCAGACCCTAGGGAGAAAGGTAAAAGCGATTCAGAGCAGCCCAATTATCAACCGATCATTGGTGCTCATAAGTAAAGGAGAAGGCAATGATTAAAATTTATAAAACGATTGATGGTAAAATGATGGAAATTAAAGCCATCGAAAAAAATTCTTGGATTAATATGACTGATCCAAGCAGTGATGAGTTACAATTTATCAGCCATGAACTTAATATTGACCCGGATTTTTTAAGAGCAGCCTTAGATGAAGAAGAAATTTCAAGAGTCGAGGTCGATGATGATAAACATTCATTGATTACTCTCGATGTTCCTATTATTGAAAAAGATACTGATATGGTCCTGTATTCAACCATACCGGTGGGGATTATTCAGATAGAAGATAATATTATCACCGTTTGTCTCCAAGGAAATACGGTGATTGACGATTTTGCCAAGGGCCGGGTTAAGAATGTCTATACCAATTTAAAGACTCGCTTTATCTTTCAGATCCTCTACCGGGTCGCCAGTCGCTTTTTAGTCTACCTAAGGCATATCAATCGGATGAGCACCGATATTGAGAAACAATTGCATATTTCACTAAAAAATAAGGAATTATTCCAATTATTAGATTTGGAAAAAAGTTTGGTCTTTTTTTCGACCTCCCTTAAAGCCAACCAAGGTGTCCTTGAAAAATTACAACGAGGACGGGTTATTAAGCTTTATGAAGAGGATTTAGAATTATTAGAGGATGTTTTAATTGAAGTCCAGCAGGCTATCGAGATGTCAAATATCTATGCTAATATTTTAAGTGGGACAATGGATGCTTTCGCTTCGATTATTTCCAATAATTTAAATATTGTTATGAAAGTCTTAACTTCAATAACAATCTTAATGGCCATACCAACCTTAATTGCTAGTCTTTATGGGATGAATGTGGCCGGTATTCCCCTACCAAATTTTTGGACCATTGTTGGCATTGCCAGTGCCTTTACCGTTATCGTTGGTGTTATTTTATATAAGAAGAATATGTTTAATTAGAAATTTTACAAATACTTAGGAATGAAAGATAATAAAAAGGATGCTATTAATTAGGCTTTGATAGAATCCTTTGAAAAAACCTTGACAAATTTAAGTCAAAGGGTATATAATAAAGACAAGTAAATAAGTCTGTTTCAGGGGGAGGTGTAAATCCTCACCGGTGGTGATCTGCTTAAGCGGTAAGTCCACGAGTCGAAAGACCGATCTGGTTAGAATCCAGAACCGACGGTATAGTCCGGATGAAAGAAATGGTAGCCAAGCGCACACACTCCTGATAAATTTTCAGGAGTTTTTTTGTTTTTCTGAGCAGACAACTAAGAGGAGGGTTTTATGAAAACTAAAACATTAACACAGATGGCTGTATTGGCAGCGATGTCCATACTACTTATTTATTTGATTCGGATTCCAGCACCAGGGGCACCATTTTTAGAGTATGATCCAGCTGATATTCCGATCTTTATTGGTGCTTTTATGTTTGGCCCAGTCGGTGGTTTAGTCTTAACCGGGATTGTCTCTGTTTTGCAAGGCCTAACAGTTAGCTCAGCAAGTGGTATTATTGGCATTATGATGCACTTTGTTGCAACCGGTTCTTTTGTCCTAGTGGCTGGCACTATTTACAAGAAAAATCGAACCCGTAAGGGAGCGGTTAAGGGTTTAAGTTTTGGAGTTGTAACGATGACGGTAATGATGATTGGATGGAACCTAGTCTTTACCCCATTGTTTCTCGGTGTTCCACTTGAAGCGGTGATCCCAATGATCCTGCCAATTATTCTTCCCTTTAATATCATCAAAGCAGGAATCAATGCGGTGGTTACCTTTGCCGTTTATAAATCGGTCAGTAAGGTTCTCGGACTAGAAATTAATGAGGTCCAAGTGGCTGACCATAAAAATATTTAAATAATAGCGTCTATCAAAAAACCAAGAGATGTAAATCTTTTGGTTTTTTTTGATGGGATGCTAAGGAGAATAGTTTATAAAAAATTATAAAAAAACTTAAAATAAAAAATTAT
>CAZJGM010000149.1:0-2475 GCA_964545675.1 uncultured Lachnospiraceae bacterium
CTTAGGATATCCTTGCATACTAACTAGATTTTAAGCAAAACACATTGTGTAGCTGTTTTTAGATAGTAAAATTATAGCACAAAAAAAGAAAAAGCCCAGTAATATTGGACTTTTAACACATTTACTTCTCTACCCGTGACACCAATACTACTGATGTTAGAATAAAAATAGTACAAATCGAAATGAGAAAATCCAAAATTAATAAAAATATGGTAGGATGAAATAATCTTACTGAAGGAGGATCTCATTATGGCTAAGCAACATGATAAACAATTCAAACTGGATGCAGTCCGGTATTACGAAGAACACAAGGAACTCGGTATGCGTGGATGTGCCGAAAACCTTGGTATTGGTTTAAGCACACTGGGGAAATGGAGTAAAGAACATCGAAATACTGGTGAAATCAAAAGTCGTGGCTCAGGTAATTATGGGTCAGATGAAAGCAAAGAAATCGTGCGGTTAAAGCGTGAATTACGGGATACGCAGGATGCCTTGGATGTCCTAAAAAAGGCCATCGGCATTCTGGGAAAATAACCGAAGCGATTTATAGCGAGCTTACAAAAAAGGTGGAAGCGACTCGAAATGAGAAGCGCCAAGTTTCCGTCTCCGGAATGCTGCAAAAATTGGGCGTATCACGCACCGGTTATCGTGCGTGGTTAAACAGAAAACCATCCCATACCAAGAAACGTCAGGCGGTCATTAAAACCAAAATTAAGGCTATTTACAAGGATTCAAAACAAAACTACGGAGCCCCGAAAATCGCTAAAAAACTGAAACAGAGTGGTGAAATAATCTCCGAACGGACAGTTGGTAAATATATGAAAGAAATGGGCATCAAAGCCCAGTGGGTGAAGCCTTATATAATCACAACCAAAGATTCTGACTTCAGTAAAAAACTCAGAAATATTCTTGACGAACAATTTAATCCCGAATACCCCAATACTGTTTGGTCTAGCGATATTACCTATATTTGGACACGAGAAGGATTTGTTTATTTAACCAGCATCATGGATTTGTACTCACGAAAGATCAGTGCCTAGACACTCTCAAAAACAATGGAAGTTTCCTGTGTAATTGATACCGTTAATAAGGCTAAAAATCGTCGAAAACTGAATGTGCCTTTAATTATTCATTCAGACCGTAGCAGCCAATTCGTATCAAAAGAATACCAGAAAGCAACCGCAAAAATGCAGCGAAGTTACTCAAAAAAAGCCTTTCCTTGGGATAACGCCTGTATTGAATCTTTTCATGTAATCATCAAACATGAATGGCTCAATCGTTTCAAGATTATTGATTATAACCATGCTTACCGACTTATTTTCAAATACCTTGAAACTTTAAACTTTATCTTGACATAGGACCAACCTATCTCGAATGTAACATCTGCAGCAGCAATAGGTTTTAGGACGCCCTTTCAACTTCTTCTGATTAATCCGTTTTCCACAATTTTTACACTTCTCTCTAATCACCTTTTCAGTCTTGGGCTTACTATAATCCTGCCCAAAGCCATTCAGGCCTCGACTCTTACAAAAATTCCTGACACTATCCCTACTTAGATCCATGGCAGTGGCTATGCTGCGATAGCCTATGCCAAGTTTTCTCAGTTCAATAATTTTCTCTTTTTGCTCATTAGTCATTTTCATTACCTCCAATCCCTTGAATGGTATCTAGTAATGCAATAAAAACGCTTAAATGTCAAGAAAAACCTAGTATCCTATGAATGTGTCCTTAATGATGTTTTTCTTTTTTATTTCATGATTTTTCAGAAGCACTGATATCGACTTAATCATATTTGGAGAGCCTACGATAAAATAATTTCCGTTATTCTTATAGTTTTTGACAAACTTCTCTATTGATTCAGTTAAATCCTCTCTTTTACTAAGATACTCAACTGAAAGTTGATTATTCTCTGCAGCTTTGTTAAAATCATTCTGGTAGATAAACTCCTCTTTACTGTCTATATAGAGCAAATGTAATTTTTCAGGCACAATCCTTGAACTCCCGTTAGAATACTTTACTATGGATTTGAATGGTGTTATCCCAATTCCACCGGCAATCAGCAAAGTGGGTCTACTGTCATGAACGTAGAACCCTCCAATAGGTCCTCTCATGCTCATTTTCATCCCAGACTTCAGATTCATCAAAGCTTGTTTAAACTCACTCGGCTTTTCCCCTATCCTGGTTGAAATTTCAATGTATTCATCTTCAGCGGTTGATGCAATGCTAAATGCTCTAGTTGGCTTTTTTATCTTATCGTGTGTAATCGTAAATACACCATGCTGTCCTGGCTTCCAGTTAATTCGTTTATCTGAACGAAAGATAAATGTGTATATATCGCTGATTTCCTTGAAGCTCTTCTCAAATTCAATTTCGTGTTTCTTGAATATCGGTATAATATCCTTAATAAATCCCATATATTCTCCTCCTTGTAAAATAGTGTTAGGGTAAAAGTTAAAAATCTTACCCGAATGTTCT
>CAZJGM010000150.1:0-2416 GCA_964545675.1 uncultured Lachnospiraceae bacterium
CTTAACAGTGAAATATTTGGAAAATACCCTGTCTCGGCAATTTGTCGCTACAATCTTAATAAGTTTTCAAGCGAGATGATCCGTAACATTATCGAAGTCCATCCGATTATTATTTGGCAAGGACAGATTCATGAAAACCCCTTCTATTTTGATGTTATTGATATGACAGGCTTAAATGTTTATGATTATCAAGTTAAATCGATGTTAACAACAATCACAAACTTTACCAATACCAAGAGTCGCTTTTATCATGAATTGAAAAAGAAAGAAAATGAAAATCAGCTGCTTCAATTGAATTTGATGAAGGATATTATTATCTCCCTATCAAGTCTGTTAGAGATCCACGATGAATATACCAAAGACCACAGCGAAAATGTTGCCATAGTTGCCAAGAAAATCGCCATAGCAATGGCTTTGCCGGAAGAAGAGGTAACGAAGATTTATTTTGCCGGCCTTGTCCACGACATAGGAAAGACAGTTATTCCCTCTGAAATCATCAATAAAAAAGATCCCTTAAGCAAGGAAGAGTTCGAACTTATCAAGAAACATTCTTATTATGGCTATCAGGCCCTATCAAAAACTGAGACCTTAACCACGATTGCCGAATTGGTTTTAAGCCATCATGAGCGAATCGATGGTACTGGCTACCCTTTTCAAAAATCAGGCGACGAAATTCCCCTAGGATCACGAATCCTATGTGTTGCTGATTCCTATGATGCCATGATAAACGATCGCCCCTACCACCGGGCCATGTCTAGAGAAGATGCCCTCCTAGAGCTAAAACGCTGTCAGGGAAGTCAATTTGATAAAAATGTTGTTGAGACATTTATCCGTGAGCTTGAGTCATTTTAGACCAATAATTCATTAGGCAAAAAGCAGTCCAAGCAAGTACTGATTTTGCAATCAGGCTTAAAAATAATGAAAGCTAACAACAATAAAAGGCTCTTGCACTAATTCTTAATTGCCTATATAATGAAATTAAGTCAAGATACATGGTTTCATCATCAATTCTATCATTCTAAAAGGAGATCTAAAATGACCTGTACCAAGTGTGGATTAGTAGCTGATTTTTGCTGCGGGGCGTGCAGAGTTTATATTAATAGCTCTGTCGATGATTTGTTTAGTAAGATCACTGCTTTAGTAAAGTCTCATTGGCCCACCGCCCTAATTAATGACGACTATATTGAACTAAAGGTCGATGAATTTAAAAGCTTTATTTCTCAATTAAGTCAACTAGACGACCTAAGCTATAAGGAAAGTAGTGCCATTAATGTTTTGCCACTTTATTCTAATGAAAAATTAAACTTTACAAGTTTTTCTAAAATAAAACCGTTAAGTAAATGGATCAGCCTCTTAAAATCTGAAGACCTAGCTTATATTTTAAAGCATAAACGATTAGTTACCTATTTTCAACCGATTATTGACCTAAGAGATCATTCAATCTATGGTTATGAACTCTTAAGCAGAGGACTTAAGAAGGATGGAACGATCATGCCCCCCGGCCAAATGTTTGATCTTGCCGGGGAAAGTGAATTAAACTTTAATCTTGATCGCCAAGCTCGTGAAACGGCCATCATCAGTGCCGCTAGAGAGAATATAAAAAAGAAACTTTTTATAAATTTCTTACCTACCGTTATCTACAATCCGTATGTCTGTTTAAAAACAACCACTGACCTGATTGATAAATATAATTTCAAAACGGAAAATATAACGTTTGAAGTCGTTGAAACCGAGGAAATAAAAGATACCAACCATTTAAAAAACATCCTTAATTTCTATCGGGAAAAAGGCTTTTGCATCGCCCTTGATGATCTGGGTAGTGGCTATTCGTCTCTTAATAACATATATAAATTAACTCCCGATTACATAAAAATTGATCTTGAAATTATTCGTGATATCCATAAGAGTCCTTTAAAACAAGCCATCTTTGAAGCCTTAACGGCCATGGCGAAAACGACCCAGATTAAAGTTCTGGCTGAAGGCATCGAAACAAAGGAGGAGCTTGATTTTGTCACGGCTAAGGGTGCTGATTTTGTTCAAGGCTATTATTTTGCTAGACCAACTGAAAAACCACTCAGAAGCCTTATTCTCTAAACAGCGGCGATTAAAAAGCAGCGATCATTTGACCGCTGCTTTTTATAATTCTACTAAAGGTTATTTAGCTTTACTGGACGATACCATAAGCCCTAGCAAAGGCTCCTTCGGCACCTTTAATATTTATGGGTGCCCCTGAAAAGAAAAATCTCTCTGTTTCAATTTTATCTAAATTAGCCAAGTTTTCGATTATTGGCACTTGCGCTCCTAATAAGACCTTGTGAACATGGTCTTTATCAACGGCATCCGGTGAGAGGAAATCGATGCCGACTGCCTTTACGCCTAAGCTGACAATTTTCTCAGCCAATTCCTTTGATAAATA
>CAZJGM010000151.1:0-2401 GCA_964545675.1 uncultured Lachnospiraceae bacterium
AATAAAATGGATATAGAAGGAGCAATCCTTCTAGATCCTCATTTTAATCTAAAAACTAGTTATTTATTAATTTACGACTAACGTTTCAAATTTCAGCTTACCTTCATCGATTTTAATAATTGTAACTTCTTTTTCTTTAGGATCACCATCTTCGTCAAATTTCAAGGTTCCGGTTACACCGGGATACTCTGTTTCGCCTAAAGCAGTAATAATTACATCTGCTTCTGTCGAATCAGCAGAAGTAATCGCTTGAGCCATAACATAAACGGCATCATATCCTAAAGCTGCAAAGGAATTTGGTACTTTCTTATATTTTTCATTATAGGCAGAAATAAAGTTTTGGACATTTTCTGACGGTGAATCAGCAGCATAATGATTTGTAAAGAAATGACCTTGAGCAGCATCGGCATATTCTTCTTGAACACCATCCCAACCATCAGCTCCGATGAATTTTGAAGTGATTCCCATTTCTTGAGCTTTTTGTAGGATTGGTCCAACAGTTTGCACGTAATCGGGAACAAAAATAACTTCTGGGTTTAATTCTTTTAATTTTGTTAATTGGGCACTAAAATCTTTGTCAGCCATTCCATAAGATTCAGATCCAACTATTTCGCCACCCTTTGCTGTAAAAGCTTCGTCAAATGATTGGCAAACACCTTCAGAGTAAGGGTTTCCAGTTCCAACCATTAATGCAGCTGTTTTTGCGCCCAGCTCACCAGCCGCATAGTTACCTGCTGCCTGACCTTGATAATCATCTAAAAAGCAGGCTCTAAAAATATTTGGAGCATCCATAGTAACATCAACAGCCGTAGCTGTTGGTGATAAAACAGGCATATTATCGGCAACCATTAAATCCTTCATGGCTAAGGTTTCACCACTTAAGGTTCCACCAACGATGGCAACAACTTCATCTTGATCTCTCAAGCGATTATAAGCATTAATCGCTTCGGTTTGGTCAGCCTTGGTATCGTAGGCAATAATCTCAATGTTCTTCCCATTGATTCCACCAGCTGCATTAATCTCTTCAGCAGCTAATTGCGCGCCTTCATTTGCTGATGTACCATAGATTGCGGCATCTCCAGACATTGGTCCAATAAAACCAACCTTAATCATGTCTTCACTACTTTCGGATGATGTACATCCGGCAAAAGTAAAGATAGAAAGAACAAACATGACAACAAGTAAAACACTAACAATTCTTTTTTTCATTCCTTTTTCCTCCTCATTCAATTGTATACACTGATAATCATAAACTATTCTAAAAAAAAACACAAGAAGTAAATCAATTTCAACCGTCGTATTTTTGTTTTTTACCGTCTTTACATAGGCTCACTAATGAACACTCTCGGCATTTGGGCTTTCGCGCTGTACAAAGACGTCGACCATGCCAGATTAACCAATGATGAGCCTGAGACCATTTATCTTTTGGTAGGCTTTTCATTAGTTCTTTTTCAACTTCTAAAACCGTTTTTCCCTTTGCCAGTCCAATTCGTTTTGAGACTCGAAAAACATGGGTATCAACCGCAATAGCGGGAATATTAAAAGCACAGCTCATGACAACATTAGCGGTTTTTCGACCAACGCCGGGTAAGCTGATCAAACTTTCCATATCCTTAGGAACAATACCATCGTAGTCATTAAGGAGCTTATGGCAAGTACCTAAAATATTTTTTGCTTTTGTATTCGAAAGACCACATGTTCTAATCATCTCCTGTAAAGACCTTTCTCCTAAAGAGAGTATTTTTTCAGGGCTATTAAATTCTGCAAATAACTTCTTAGTTATAATATTGACTCTGACATCAGTGCATTGGGCCGATAAGATGGTTGCAATAAGTAATTCAAAAGGGCTATCAAAATTCAAGCCACATTGTTCTTGCCCATAAAGGCTTTCTAATGTGGCAAGAATTTGAATACGATCATTTTTATTCAAGATCGTCTTTGAGGATTAAAGCGATATAAACAAGATCCTCTTTCCCAGTATTTTCAACACTATGAGTGTGACCATCAGGAGTAACCATCACGTCTCCTGCTTGAATATCAATGATCGTTCCATCATCACATGCTTTTCCATTGCCACTAAGAAAATAATAAATTTCTGTTTCACCGTAATGAGGGTGGTCACCAATAGAATCACCTGGTTTTACGACTATTTTTGCAAATAATCGACAATGCTTACCTAAGGTATTTTTATCAGCTAGGTGAGTAATCTCAATATCCCCTTTTCCATCACGCATATTATGTCTAATTTCAGACTTTAAGTCATTCCTTTGATTAATCATTTTTTACCTCGCTTTAATTTTTAGGGTTCTATTTCAGTTGTCGGAAGATCAGGTGCCGGTCCCGGTTCTGGCTCCGGTTCTGGCTCGGGTTCTGGCTCTGGCTCTGGCTCCGGTTCTGGCTC
>CAZJGM010000152.1:0-2394 GCA_964545675.1 uncultured Lachnospiraceae bacterium
AAGGAAGGGCAAACTTTTCAAAATGTTTGGGTGAAATCAATTGGTTGCTTTCTGAAGGTGCTGCCGATCTGGCAAGCACTCGCCCTTTACCAAAGGTGTCAACAAAATACTGGGCCACTGACACAATATGATCAGTCATCAACTGAAGAGCCTTATGGGCGGCATCTGGTTTTCTAAGAAGCCACTTCATAAAGGTTTCAACACCGCAAAGATTTGCTGCATGGGTGAAGGGGCTACCACAAATAAAGGCAATCGGAGTCCCATTTTTTTCTTGCAGTTTAGCAAATTCCATCATTTTAGGGACACTACCGGCTGTTTTTGGATCGGGAAGAACAAGATCGTCAATCTCTTCCGGTTTTGAAATCGGTCGTTTCGAAACGGATGGCCCTGATGAGTATCGATCGACTGGCCACTCAATTTCGCCACCAAACTCCCAAGACCCATAGGATACAAAGGTGTAAAAGGGTGTGCCATCTGAATTGAATTGGTCAGCTGTTCGTGCTTGTGCTAAAAAACTTTTTTCGGGATCTTCATAGATATCGGCAATACTAAAGCCGGTGTTTTTTGCACAGAAGCCATATCCTCGATGAAAATAAGGGACTCGATCTGTTTTTCCCCTTTTTAAAAGTGTCTCATATCTTTCTTGATGAGTCATTGTCTCTACTTTTTTACTCACGTCTTGTTCCTCCTTGTTAAATTTTTATTCCATGTGTGGGAGTAATACTACCTTTAAAGCGTCTCCTGATTGAATGAGCTTGACACCTTTTTCCATTTCATAAAGTGGTAAGCGGTGACTCACTAAGTTTTTATCAATATGGCCACTGGCAATAAGATCAAAGCCTAATTGGAAGTCGCAAGGTGAATAGGAGTAAGCACCAATAACCTTAAGCCGATTGTAATGAATTAAATTGGCATCTAATTTAAGCCAAGGATTATCTTTGGCTAGTCCAGCAAACACCGATAAGCGGCCTTCTTTTTTAAGCATTTCAAGGCCGGGTTGGAAAGGTTCTGCTGATGGTGCTGCTACAATCACAACATCTGCACCAATTCCACCGGTTAAATCTTTGGTATATTTGGTTAAATCTACTTTTCCAGAATTGACAAAGTGAGTTGCTCCAAATGGTTTAGCCGTCTCTAGTCTTTTTTCATTGATATCTGCCATGATAATGGTTGTCGCGCCTCTTAATTTTGCAATTTGTGAGTGGAGGCAACCAATCGGACCCGTTCCAACAATCACAACGGTATCACCAATCCCAACCTCTAACATTACTTGTGAACGAATAACCGATGATAATAATTCTGCTAAAATAACCTCTTCAAAATTAATGCCATCTGGAATTCTTAAAATCTGGCCGCGTTCAATCATCTCACCGGGAATTGCCATGTATTGCGCAAATCCACCTTGGATGTCAGATCCAACAACTTTTAAATTTTCGCAAAGACCACGATTGTCATTGTCACAGTAGTAACAATCACCACAAGGAATTGCTGGGTTAAGGACCAATTTATCGCCAACGGCAAACTTTGTGACATCTTTACCTGCTTCGATCACCGTCCCGGCATTTTCATGGCCTAAAACGACTGGATACTTAAGCTTTGTTGACCCGTGAACGTAGTTTCTAACATCCGATCCACAAAGACCAACTGCTTCGACCTTTAAAAGCAACCCATCATCAGGGCACTCTGGCATGGGGACTTCTTTATATTCAACTTGTGATTTTCCTGTTAAAAATAATGCTTTCATTTTTCCTCCTAAAATTTTATAAATCTATTACATACCTCGTTTAATTGCATCCTCAACAATTTCTGCTGTTGATCGTGTTCCTTGTCGTGTTGCACCAGCGTTGTATAGAGCAATAAACTGATCTAAATCACGGATACCACCAGCTGCCTTAATTTCAATCGTGTCTTTACAGTATTTTCTCATCGTTGCGATATCTTCTACTGTTGCACCAGATGGGGCATAACCGGTTGATGTTTTAACAAAGTGAACGTCTAAGTCATCACAGATTTTACAGCATTCAATTAATTGTTCCTGTGTTAAATAAGCATTTTCAAAGATTACTTTTAAAATCGCATTTTTCTTATTGCAGGCCTCTAAAATCGCTGCCGTTTCTCTTTTCATATAATCATAGTCGCCAGAACGAACTAAACCAATCGGGATAACCATATCAATTTCTTTTGCACCAGCATCAATGGTCACATCTGTTTCAAACACCTTGCTTTCAATTGTCCCATTACCATGTGGAAAACCAATGACCGCACTAACAAAGACATCTGAACCTTGAAGTTTTTTGGCACAATATTCAACGTCGTAACCCCTTACACAAACTGATGCCGTATTGTACTTTAAGGCAATTTCACAGCCTTCATCAATTTCTGCTCGGTCCATCT
>CAZJGM010000153.1:0-2345 GCA_964545675.1 uncultured Lachnospiraceae bacterium
AGACATCAAGACTTCTTTGATTGACCACCATCTTCTATGCTATAATAAAGAAAAATAACGTTGAACGAGGTAGCAAATGCAAATAAACCAACAATTAAAATTTATAGATTTGTTTGCAGGGATAGGTGGTATAAGATTAGCTTTTGAAAGTGTCGGTTATCGTTGTGTTTTTTCTTCAGAGTGGGATAAATTTGCAGCTACAACATACCAAGCTAATTTTGGCGAAATGCCAATGGGTGACATTACTAAGATTAAAGCAAGAAGTGTCCCAGACCATGATATACTCCTTGCAGGTTTCCCATGCCAACCGTTTTCTATAATCGGAGATAAAACTGGTTTTGAACACGAAACACAAGGGACGCTTTTTTTTAATATCGAAGAGATCTTAAGAATAAAAAGCCCGCGTGCTTTTATGTTAGAAAATGTTAGAAATTTAAGAACGCATGATAAAGGAAAAACGTTTAAAGTCATTTTACATCATTTAGAAGAATTGGGTTATCATGTTCATTACAAAGTGCTTAATGCACTTGATTTTGGTGTGCCTCAAAAAAGGGAACGGATCATCATAGTTGGTTTTAAAGATAATGTCGACTTTGACTTCCCTTCACCCCTAGCGAAAAGCGATCGCAAAACAATCTCTGATATATTAGAGCCAGAGGAATGTATTGATAAGAGCCTATATGTTAAAAAAACAATAAAAGATAGAAGAAATAAAACAATGAAAATCAGACCAATAGATACCTATATTTCACATGAGAATGTATCGGGCAATGTAACGCCACATAATTATTCATGTGCTTTAAGAGCAGGGGCTTCTTCAAATTACTTGTTAATAAATAACGAACGTCGTCCCTCGGCCCGTGAATTGTTAAGATTACAAGGCTTTCCAGAATCATTTAAGATTGTCGTCTCCTATTCACAAATACGAAAACAAACAGGAAATTCGGTTGCTGTACCTATGATTAGTGCAGTAGCAAGACAAATGAAAAAAGCAATTGAAGATTATGAAAGGAATGGCGAGGCATGGATAGAAAAGAAGCCAAGACAGCTCTCGATAATTTAATAAAAATATCCAGAGTACACCTCTATAAACCGATACAAATTGCAGAAATACTGTATCATAAAAGAGTAGTAGAGCCGAATTTAGATTTATTAAATAAAGAAGCCTATAGAATAGAGTCAAAAAAATGGCGTGATAAGATTACTATTGAATTATTAGGCACAAAATGCACTAGTTCAACAAAATTCCAAGATGATATTTTTAGTGATACCGCTATTCCACCGGAAACATTAGTCGTTTTATCTCAAGAAAATGATAGTACTGATGGTGCAGTTGAAGCTTATATATATAAACAGTTTAAGAAAAGACACAATCAATTATCTGATGCTTTAGTTTATTGCACTAATAATAACTGTGATAATTTCAATGTTGAAACATTTATCAATGCCTTTAGAGAACAAGCCGGATTAAAAAGAAGCATGGATAAAATTTATGAAATAGTCGTTTATGCTTTATTTTCTACAATAATTAACGAACTCGAATTAACAGTAGAAGTAACAGTCAATGAAAATAAATTGGATTTGATTAAAGAATTCGAAGATTTTACAAAAAGTGTGTTATGTATTGATTTTTCAAAACCCGTAAATTCACAACAAGCAAGAGTCTTTAGGGTTGGTGCTACAAATGCAGCTGATCGTGGACTAGATATGTATGCTAATTGGGGACCAGCCATTCAAATTAAACATCTTGCCCTTGATGCATCACTTGCAGAAGATATCACAGACTCCGTATCAAGTGATAAAGTTGTTATTGTTTGCAAGACGGCTGACAAGAAAATTATTGAGTCCTTATTAAATCAAATCGGTTGGAAATCAAAAATCCAGAGTATTATTACTGAAGATGAGCTTATCGGTTGGTATGAAAAGGCCCTAAGAGGTAAATATGCTGTTCAAATGGGTGAAAAATTATTAGAAGCATTAATTGACGAAATTATTGAAGAATTCCCATCATTAGGGGAGCAAGAAAATATCCTAAACGATCGACACTATGAAAAAATAAAAAATGAATTTTGGGAATAAAGACATATAAATTATTTTATAAAAATCACTTGTTTTTAAATCTAAGTGGTTTTTATTTTGCCATGGTTTTTCATGAATTTATAAGGATTTTTCTACTTGTTATCTTGTTCCTAAATGGTATCTTAAAGGCATTTTTACACTCTCGAGTGTGTCGATTGCCCCATCCCCGTGTCACCTCCCCGTGACACCTATTGTGTCCGATCTTGATGAATTGACAAGCTTCCCTTAACAAGAATAATTATCGCCAAAGATTTGCTACTAACAAT
>CAZJGM010000154.1:0-2279 GCA_964545675.1 uncultured Lachnospiraceae bacterium
AATTTGGCTCATATTTATTTTATTTTCTTTTTACACCATTATACGGACTTAATCCCAACGATCGAATTAACAAGGTTAAAACAATAATTCACTCTTATATCAAAGAAGATAAACATGTTTCATTAAAAATAATTGCTGAAGAGATGTTTATGTCTTCTTCCTATTTAAGTCGTACTTTTAAAAAGGTGGAAGGTATTACCTTTATTGAGTTTGTAAATTTATGCATTCTTGATAAAGCCAAAGTTTTATTATCAACAACCGACAATACTATTGAAGATATTGCTTTTTCTTGTGGTTATAATGAAGCAAACTCTTTTCGAAGACTCTTTAAGCAAAAGCTTGGTATAACACCAAATGCTTATCGAAATTCTGATGATCAGAAAAATCTTGCTTGAAAAATCAAGTCGGTAGATTTGCTTTTTTAATCTAAATTAAAAAAGCGTTAGACTCTAAAAGGGTCTAACGCTCTTATTCGTATTTATCGCTTGTCCATGGGGATATAGGCATGACGGCTATTAACATTCATATAAGCTGGTCGAATAATTTTACCAGCATTAATTAATTCTTCTAATCGGTGGGCACTCCAGCCTGAGATACGGGCCATGGCAAATATTGGGGTAAATAATTGGTCCGGTAAGCCTAGCATATTATAGACAAAACCACTATAGAAATCAACATTGGCACTGACCCCCTTATAAATTTTTCGTTTTTCACCAATGACTTCTGCCGCTAAACGTTCAACCATTGAATAGAGTTCAAATTCAGCCGTTAATCCCTTTTCTTCAGATAAATCTTTTACAAACTCCTTAAAAACATTGGCTCTTGGATCTGAGACTGAATAGATGGCATGACCCATTCCATAGATAAGCCCAGCCTTATCAAAGGCCTTTTTATTAAGTAACTTAAGCAAATACTCCCGCACTTGAGACTCATCTGTCCAATCCTTAATATTTATTTTCATATCATCAAACATCTTAACGACCTTAATATTGGCTCCCCCATGTTTTGGGCCCTTTAATGATCCTAAAGATGCTGCAATCGCTGAATAAGTATCGGTGCCTGAAGAAGAAACAACATGGGTGGTAAAGGTCGAGTTATTGCCCCCACCATGCTCTGCATGTAAAACCAAGGCAATGTCCAGTATCCGGGCCTCTAGCTCTGTATACTGGCTATCTGGTCTTAATATATGTAATATATTTTCAGCCGTTGACAGATTCGCCTGGGGTTGATGGATAAAAAGACTCTGGCCATCGTGATAATGTTTATAGGATTGATAACCATAAACAGCTAATAAAGGAAATAAGGCAATTAATTCAATACATTGTCTTAGGACATTGGGAATGGAAATATCACTGGCCCGCTCATCATAAGCAAATAAGGTTAGAACACTTCTTGCCAAGGTATTCATCATATCAGAACTCGGTGCTTTCATAATAATATCGCGAACAAAACTTGTCGGCAAGCTTCGGTAATGGGTCAACATTTTTGTAAAATTAACTAGTTCATCATGGTTTGGTTGCTCACCAAATAAAAGTAAGTAGGATGTTTCTTCAAAACCAAACCGTTTTTCAGAAACAAAGCCTTTAACCAGTTCTTCGACATCAATGCCTCGATAATAAAGCTTGCCATCAATTCCAATTTTTTCACCGTTTTCAAACTTATAAGCTATAATCTCAGAAATCTCTGTTAAACCGGTCAAAACACCATTTCCTTGAAGATCTCGTAAGCCTCTGTTAACCTTATGTTTTTTATATAATGCCGGGTCAATATAACTATTTTTTTGACATAATTCACTGTATGCAAGAATCTCAGGGGTCAATTCTGAAAATATATGTTTCATCGTTTATCTCCTTTATAATATTAACTTTATTTCTATTATTATACAATAAATTAAGGATAATTAAAAGTTATTTGTCCTAAAATAATCCTTTTTTTGAAAGTTTTTTTATTTATCAATCATATCATTATTTGTTTTATGAATAATTATCAGTTTTTCAGACTAAATCTTCTTATCTTGCCCAATAATTAGGGCCCTTTATAAATAATTTGCAAGTTTTATAATATTACTTTCATTTTTCCTTTATTCTTTAATTTTTACGCTATTTTTCTAATTTTATAAATAATATTAACAAAATAATTGCTAAAAAAGTTTTCAATTTTTTGCAAAAAAAAATGACCATTAGTCATTTTAATTTTTAATATTGGCAGGGGCAGAAGGATTTGAACCCTCGGCACATGGTTTTGGAGACCATTGCTCTACCAACTGAGCTATACCCCTA
>CAZJGM010000155.1:0-2268 GCA_964545675.1 uncultured Lachnospiraceae bacterium
GTGGGCCAAGCATAAGTAGATTATGGCCGCCCGCAGCCGCCACCACAATCGATTCTATTAAAGCGTTTTGCCCCTGGACCTCGCGAAAATCAAGCAGATTTGAAGGATCGTTTGCCAAATTTGAAATCACTGGCTTGGCTTTCGTATAGTCTTCTTTCTCTTCTAAAAACAAAACAAGTTCCCTAAGATTATCAAAGCCATAGACCTCTACTCCCTTAACTAGGGATGCTTCTTCACTGTTTGCTTGTGGCACAATAATATGTTTAATCCCTGCCTTTCGAGCCGCCGAAACCATGGGAAGGATTCCAGAACAGGCCCGTAAACGGGCATTTAATGATAATTCACCGATAATGGCAAAACTTTCAGATCGCATTAAATCAATCTGCTTGGTCTCGATTAAAAGGCCAATAGCAATTGGTAAATCAAAATGGGACCCACTTTTTTTTAAATCACTGGGTGCTAAATTAATGACCACTTTTTTCTGAGGAAAGCGGTAGTGGCTGTCATGAATAGCTGCTTCAACTCGTTCTCGGGCTTCCTTTACAGCTGTATCCCCTAGGCCAACGATCGAAATCATCGCTTGCCCTTGGATGGTTTTAATCTCCACATCAACTAGGTAGGCCTCTACCCCTGAAATCCCAAAACTTTTAACAATTGATGCCATTACATTTCCTCCCCAACTTTTTACTCCTAAACCCTTTGAATAATACCCCTGCCGATACCGGTAAGCCTCTCAATTTGACGAATGGATAAGCCATATTTTTCTTTAAGATCCCTTAGATAGGCATTACGCCTTTTAAGATCAAACGTTTGCATTTCAGTGCCATAACGGATGCCACAATGCTTTTTAATAATTTCTCTGGCTTCCTCATCCTTTAAGCCTTGCTTCTGAGCGATATCTAGACATTGGTCTTGATTATCTTGGTTGATATAGGCGATAAAGGCTGCTATTGCTTTTGGGCGATCACTAGAAAAAAGCTTGAGTGCAAAATCGATATCAGTTTTTTTATTATTGGTCACATAATCATGATAATTGGTCCAGTTATAATTTTTAATCTCTTTGACTAGCTTAGCCTTTAAGGGGTTTTGAAAAATATACCGTAAGACAGTCAAAAAATAGCGGTCATCATCGACTGGCTCACTCTTAAAGCGATCTTGAAATAGGTATCCGACTCGGTCATATTTTTTATTATACCACAAGACATAGGAGCTGCATATTCGTCGCATAATCACGTCTAATGGTTCCACTTGAACTTTGAGTAAAAGATGGACATGGTTGCCCATTAAGCAATAAGCATATAGTTTGTAGCCAGACACTTCTTTGTAGCGGCTTAATGTATCAATAAATTTACTGTAATCTTCTTCTTCCTCAAATAAGGTTTGCCGATTTATCCCCCTCATAATGATATGATAGAAGCCATTTTTACTTTTTATGCGTGCCAACCTAGCCATGATATTCCCCCCCTAAAGCCGATTTTCTCATCAATGATTACCAGCAAAGACCATGAATTTCCTAGGCCTTTTTTATTATTATAATCGATTTTTAGGTAAAATGCTATCTAAATCGCAAGGACAAGCCAAAGATCTTTGGCTTGTCCTTGCGATTTGGAGGGGGACACTTTCCCCGTCCCCACGACACTCTATTAGTGAATATACTTTTTCACATCATCTACATTTTTATAATCAAATATTTCATCAATTATGAGTTCCAAAGTTACCATATCCAACTTAGCTATTGCCTGTTTAATTTCTGGAGGTACTACGCTAAATTTCTTAGTTAATAATCTTATTGCCGTATCAGTTTTTTCTTTTTGTTGTCCTTCTTCTATTCCTTCTTCTCTACCTTTTTCATAAGGTTCTTTATAAAGTTGTGACTGCATCAATATCTCCTCCTTTACATGAATTTCGTATTCGCTTCCTTTGTAAAGTTTTTTTATACATTGGACGGTCAAGAAATAATAGTCTTTATCTTCTAAGAAATCTCTTCAGCATCTTTTATTGATGGTAATATGAATTCTGCAATACCTCTGTAATCTTTCTTTTCTAAAATCTTAATTGTCTCATCATAGGTCTGCGGTCTTGTTTCATATGACATTTGTATACACCACCCCCATCTTTATCTTATTATACCACAAATTGGCCTCATCCAATCAGCCTTTTTACTCATTTTTAAACCCATACTTTTGCAGATACGCAATCAATACCCCTTCCACGACATCCCCTTGGGTGACGTTTTTCTCTGTGCTAAATTAAGCTGCAAGCATCCTT
>CAZJGM010000156.1:0-2206 GCA_964545675.1 uncultured Lachnospiraceae bacterium
CCCCGATATCGACGACCTTGTCGCCTGGCTCAATGCCTAAAAGGGAAATGGTCAAGATGCGAATCTCTCGCTTGGTCATCGGTGCCTTTCCCCGAATATATGCTTGGTCTTGATATCCAGCAATTCTACTCATTGATTACCACCACTGCCAGTCCTTCCTCCTTATAATCAAGGGCTTCTTCAACTGTTAACCGGCTTATTTTTTCATTGGCATAGGACAATTCTTCACCGACATAAAGAACTCGTTGATCCATTCCCAAGGCTTTTAATTGGCCAGCTATATAAGCTGTATTCTGTTTTTTATCGGTCAATAGAGCTAATTTTTTATTGGCTTTTAAGGCCTCTTCCAGATCAAAGGTCCGGCCATGCAAGCTAGCAAGGCTGGCATCTTCCCAGCTTAGGTTTAATTTTGCAAAAAGATACTGGATTGAGCTAATTCCCGGAATCGTCATAATTTCCTCTTGGGGAATTAGTTTTTTAGCATAGCTTAATAGGCTGTAAAAGCCCGTATCACCCGAGACCACCAAGGCCGTTTTATGGTTGCGGTAAAGGTCTTTAACTTCATCCAATAAGTCAGCCAATGGTCTTGCTCCAATCAAGAGCATTTTTTTTCCGCTATTATCAAAACTTTCGGCGTGGCGAGGCCCACAAAGAATTACCTCAGCCGCCGCTATTTCCCTTTTAGCAATAGGCAAAATATAGTCCGGATGTCCCGGCCCTAAACCAATAATTTTTAATGGATACATAATGCCTCCCTCATCTTTTTTGCCCCTTTACTCTCGCCTAAAAAGCCATGGATCTTTGAGAAAAGAATCACTTCAATTTCAATTGTATTAATCACCCGTCCACTGGCTTTTTCTTTCACTTGGTCGGCCAGATGATTAAAATAATCTGGCAGCTTTAATAGACTATCGACTGCTTGATCGGTTGTCCTTGATTCCATAATTTTTATAATTTGATCTTGAGATGCCCCAAGAATCCCAGCGTGGGCCGCTAAGATTTCCAGTCGCCCATCGGCCACACTACTGTGGGTATTAAAAATTCCCCCAGCTACTTTTACCAGTTTTCCCAAATGCCCGACCATCAAAATTTTTTTAATGGCCAAACCTTCAGCTTGGTCAAGCATAAAGCCGATATAATTGCTGGTCTTTATCAAGCGGTCTTGGGGAAGTCCTAATTCCCGGGAAAAATCTTTACCATAATTCCCCGGCACAAAAATAATCTCTTCGATCTCCTTTGCCCTTAACACCGCTAATTCCAATTTTAGCGAGGCTTTAAGGGCCTCTTCACTCATTGGCTCAACAATTCCTGAGGTCCCAATAATCGATAAGCCCCCTTCTATTCCCAATTTAGGATTAAAGGTCCGCTTGGCCAGTTCTTTGCCTTGGGGAATGGCAATTTCAATTTGCCAACCCCTATACTTTTGCCTACTTTCACAAGCCTTTAGGACTTCTTCGACAACCGCTTCCATCATCTTGCGAGGAACCGGGTTAATGGCTGGCTGACCCGGTGGAATGCTAAGGCCTTTAGCCGTCACCTGGCCGACTCCCTCTCCTGCCACAAAGCTAATACCCGGCCTATTGGAGGGCGAAATTTTGGAAAAAATCTTAAGGCCATTGGTAATATCCGGATCATCGCCAGAATCTTTGATTACTGAGCAAGATGCTTGGTTTTTATCGTAAGCTTGGTCATAGACCTTTAAATCAAGAGCCCACCCCTTGGGTGTCAGAATCTCGACCCTTTCTTGTTTTTCTTGCCTTAAAAACATTAACAGGGCGGCCTTTGTCGCTGCCGTGGCACAAGATCCGCTGGTATAGCCATACCTTAATTCTTTGCCATTTTTTTTAATCGTCTTATCCATCATTTTCATCTTATTAACGTAAATATTCTTTTTTAATTAATAATGTCGATAGGTACGGAATTTTTTCTTTCAAGGCCTCAATATCGCGACTAATCCGCTGATTTTCCATTCCAATATTTGATACTAGAACAAAGGATTTTTCCAAGCCTCTTTTCTCTAATTCTTCAGCCATCCAGACATTATTGGCTGATATCTTCATCACAACAATGTTCTTATGGGCATCGAGGATTTTTTTAATCTCGTCAAATGGCTGGGTCATGGCTACAATTCCTAGCGACTCTTCACCCTGGGTTAAAGGGATATTAAGCTGGGCTGCCAAATTACAAAAGGAGGGAATCCCCGATA
>CAZJGM010000157.1:0-2199 GCA_964545675.1 uncultured Lachnospiraceae bacterium
TGTAAAGCCATTCACAAGTTTTTGTGAATGGCTTTTTTCCTTTTATAAAACAATCATCTTATATATAAAGATCTCGCTTAGGATAAAAAATAAATGTGCCCCCGATTCCCACCACCATTATTAAAATAGAAATAAGGATATAAATCGGCTCAAAGCTCATCTCATTTAATATATAGCTAAGATCAAAATATTTAAATGGTGTTAAATATTTTAGAAAATCGACCCGATCAACCATGTCTATCAGTGATGAAATCAAAAAAGTTATCATCACGATTCCTACCGCTATATTGCCAGATTTTTTATGTCTTTTGTTGACGGATGAGACGAATAGTCCAATGCTTAAGAAAATCATTTGAATAATAAATAGGGAGACAAACATAAGCACTAAAAATTGATAAAAGTTCTCTTCTTTATCATAGGTCATGGTACTTAAAATCATGGCGCTTAAAGTTACCATATTTAAGATCATTACATTTATAATCGCCGAAATCGTTTTACCTACGATCACCTTTCTTCTGGAAATAGGTAGGGTAAATAAATATTCAGCTGTTTTATCTCGTTCTTCTTTTGAAATAATAGAAGAACCCAAAAGAACAGCCTGGATGCCAAGTAATAGGTAAAGATAAAGGGCAATCGAGCCAATAAAGCCATTTAAACTACCAAGAGTCAGATCTTTCATTCCTAAGGCAGCAAGCAATCCTTGTGGCATTGTCGCCATAAAGTCATCAATCACCGGATTTCCAGCAAAGGATTCGTACTCGATCATCCATACAAATACTAAAAAGGCCATGGCAAGACTCCAAACAATCATGGCTTTTAAATGTGATCGTAATTCTCTTTTAATAATATTCATAGTACACCTCCTAAAGCGAATGGATATCACGCCGAATATAGAGTAAATAGCTACTTACTAAGGCCACGATTATTATTGCCGTAGCGATCGCAAATAATTTTAGATCATACCTTCCCTCAATTAAAATAGGGCCTGGTTCAAAATAATAAAAGGGTGTAAGATATCCTAAACTATCACTATCAATTATTCCCCTAACCGAGTTGACGACATAAAGGCCAATGACTAATCCCATTGATAGACTTAAAACTGATCTGATTTTTTTAAAGAGTAGGGAAATAAACATCCCCACACTTAAAAATAATAATTGAAATATCGGCACTGTTAGAATTAATTTAAAGAGATGTGCCCCTTCATAGGTCTGTCCGCCACTAAACAATTCAAGAGCGACCAAAGAACTGACTCCTACCGCAATCGCTGTTATTAACAGACCCAAAAGTGCTGCTAATAACTTACTAAAATATATTTTACTTCTTGACACCGGTTTACTCAGTAAAAAATCAGCCGTCAGTTCCCGTTCTTCTTCCGAAAGAATCGAAAAGCCATAATTAGCACTTTGGATGGCGATAGCCACTTGCATCATTGTAAATGTCAGGCTAAAAAATCCCATTAAGCTGGCTAAGGATAGACCTTCTCTTAAACCGAGGGCCTGCAACATTTCTTTGGGAAAACTAGTCATAACCGCCTCAAATGATGCTGAATCTTGAGCCATAGCGGGGAAAAAAGCCATATAAAAAATCATAAAAGCTGCTAAAGATAGGGACCAAATAATAATTGATTTTTTCTTCATCAGAAATTCGTGTTTAAATATAGTCATCGTTTGGTCTCCTATTCATAATAATGCATAAATATTTCTTCTAAGCTTGGCTCTTCCATCGTGATATCCCTTACCCTAATTGTGCTGATTGCTTTGGTGATGGCATTGATATCCCCTTTATAAAAGAAATTAAGCTCATCTTTTTCCTTAATTAACTTTGTCACGCCAGGTAATTCAAATACTTCTTTCTTTAAATTTTCGCCAAAAATCGCTATTTTTTTATAATTATTCTCTCTTAATGTCTTTATATCTTCAACTTCAATAATTGTTCCCTTTCTGATGATGGCAACTCGATTGCAACGTTTTTGAACTTCTCCAAGAATATGGGATGAAAAGAAGACGGTTGCCCCTTTGTCATTTTCCTCTTTTATAATCTCGAAAAACTTCTGTTGCATGAGTGGATCCAGGCCACCGGTTGGCTCATCTAAAATAATCAGTTGCGGTTCATGAAGGAGGCCTTGGACGATCCCTACTTTTTTCTTGTTGCCATAAGATAGGTCTTCAATCCGTCTCTTTAAATCAAGTTCCATAA
>CAZJGM010000158.1:0-2183 GCA_964545675.1 uncultured Lachnospiraceae bacterium
CAATTTGGCTCATATTTATTTTATTTTCTTTTTACACCATTATACGGACTTAATCCAGAAAAATTTATAATTACGTATAATATTCCTTAAAGCAATAAAGGCTAGTGTTAGTTTGGAGGGGGAGGATAACTATGAAAAATATTAAACTTTTAAATATGGATATTTATATTTCAAAAAATTATGAAGCAATGAGTAAAAAAGCAGCAGACTTATTGATTTCTATTGTAAACGAAAGAGAGAAACCGGTTTTAGGCTTGGCAACTGGAGGAACGCCAGCAGGAATGTATGCAGAGCTTATTCGTATGAACAAAGCTGGAAAAGTAGATTTTAGTAAAACCATAACCTTCAACCTTGATGAATATTATCCAATTAGTAAAGAAGATAATCATAGTTACAATTACTTTATGAGGGAGAACTTATTTAACCATATAAACATTAAGATAGAAAACACCAATATCCCTGATGGTTTAGCTTCTGATTGGGCCCTAGAATCAGAAGAATATGAGAAAAAGATTAGGGCAACTGGTGGCGTAGATCTGCAAGTGCTAGGAATAGGATCAAATGGTCATATTGGCTTTGATGAGCCAGCAGATGATTTCCCCACAAAAACGCAAAGAACTTGTCTTACTGAACACACAATCCATGCTAATGCTCGCTTTTTTGATAGGATCGAAGATATTCCTAAAGAAGCCATTACGATGGGAATAGGCACCATTATGAGTGCTAAAAAAATAATGTTGCTAGCGAGTGGTAGCATTAAGGCAAAAATGCTTAAAGAAGCCATCCTCGGTAAGGTAACACCAAAAGTACCGGCATCGATCTTACAATTTCACAAGGATGTAACAATTATCACCGATGAGGAAGCCGGCGTGGAATTACTGAGGGCCTTAGAATAAGATCGTTCATATTTTTGCCAACGATTATAACTAATTTTATAATTCAGTGAATTGTAAAATTATAGTAAAAAGCTTATGATGATTGGATCATAGACTAGTTGACCAAGGAGAGAAGATGAGCAAATATCCGATTCATCCAGATTTTAAAAAATATGAAAAGATAAAGATACCAGTAAATCGACTTCTTTTGCCTTTGATGAATCGAATCAACAACTATAGTTTTAATCAACGGGTGGTGGATGAAGAAGTATGTCAAACAAAGAAAATCATTCCCGGCTATCAAAATGAGCCGATCGAGATTATTCTTTATGAACCGAAAGATGTCAAAGGGCCACTACCCTGTCTGATTTATTTTCATGGGGGTGCCTTTATCTTTAAGGCCGTAGCCTTTCATAAGGGTCTAGTCTGTAACTATGCAAAAAGAACGCCTTGTAAGGTAATATTTGTAAATTATCGCCTAGCACCACGCCATCCTTTCCCAATTGGAATTGAGGATTGTTATGCAGCTTTCCAATGGGTAATTGGAAAGAGTAAAGAATTAGACATTGACCGAGATCGAATTGCAATTGGTGGAGACAGTGCTGGTGGTACTTTAGCGGCCGGTGTTTGCCTTCTGGCAAGGGATCGAAAAGCACCAAAAATATGCTTTCAGATGTTGGTCTATCCGGTAATGGATGCTCGTCAAAAAACAGAATCGATGAGAAGATTTGTCGATACACCTATTTGGAATGCTCGACTGAATAAAAAGATGTGGATGCTTTATCTTAAGGAGAATAGCCATTTGGACAAAGCCTATGCCTCGCCCATGGAAGCATCTTCTTTTTTAAATTTGCCGAAAGCTTATATTGAGGTGGCAGACTTTGACTGCTTGCGTGATGAGGGAATCAATTTTGCCCAAGCCCTTAAAAAAAGCGGAATAGCCGTTGATCTCTATCAGCCAAAGGGAACCATACATGGCTATGGAATTGAAGAAAATAATGAAGTTGTAAAAAGCTCTGTGACTAATCGAATTGTCGCCTTAAAGAAAGCTTTTTCGATAATCGGCAGCTAAAAATAGATATTATGTGACAAAAATAAGCAAGCATAAATCTTTACCAGATGATAGAACTTGTAAAACTCTGAGGGCTGATTATCAACTAGGCCCAGAGAGACTAAATGGATAAATAAATATTATTTTACAAAAGAGTTACAAACGTTTACAAAAAAACTATATACTTTTTTCCAAAAGATGGTATAATATTTATAAATCAAAGATCAACAATCCTTTTCAAAATTAATGATAAAGAT
>CAZJGM010000159.1:0-2162 GCA_964545675.1 uncultured Lachnospiraceae bacterium
GTTAATGTCAAATAGACTACACCTATTTTACGCTAAAAATGAATGAGATAATACCTTCATTAGATTAATAAATGGAGGTATTTTTAATGTCTAAAGATGAACTGCGACTCTTTCGTCGCCAGCAGGTTGATGACTATCGTCATTCCGGCCTTTCGGCCGAAACCTGGTGCGAAGCGAATGCGATGAAAGTATCCACCTTGCGCTACTGGCTGAGGCGTTTCAAAGAAATCGATCAGCCACAACAAGAACAGGCCTGGGCTGCCATAAAACTAATTGGGGAAACAGGTGCCAATAATTCAACGCCTGTCGTTATCATGGTCAAGGGTTTTGAAATCAATCTACATCCGGGTTTTGAACCTACCGTTTTAACCACGGTACTTCAAACTATCCAGAGACTATGATTGACACCACACTAATCGATCAGGTTTATGTTGCCTGTTTTCCATGTGATATGAGAAAATCGATAAACGGGCTTTCTGCCCTGGTACAGCTAACCTTTGATATGGATCCTTTTGCCAATCATCTCTATGTATTTTTCAATCGAAAGGGTGATAAGGCTAAAATCCTTCGCTGGTCGAACAACGGCTGGTGGCTTTATTACCGCAAGCTGAGCCGTGGAACGTTTAAGTGGGTGTTTGACAACTCTCAAACCGTTAAAGGCATTTCGGAAAGACAGCTGCGCTGGCTTCTCGATGGCTTATCTCTGAACCAGCCTCAGGCACATCGCCCAGTTAAAAAACGTTTGATGATCTGAGCTTTTCGCGAGTTAAAAAAACTGCTAAAAAGACGGCTATTATGCGGTTTCAGCGATTATTTTTCTGTTCTTTTTCATGCTTTTATGGTATAATAAAAGTATGAAAAATCAGCCGAAACCACCTAAAATACAAGGTTTAACAACACAATCCCTGCCCTATGATGAGCTGGTCAAAACCTGCAATGAACTCCAGGTTCAATTGTTACAGACTCAAACCCAGCTGGCATGGGCAATGGAAAGAATCACACTTCTGACCCATAAAAAATTTGGATCAGGCTCTGATTCAGTGGTTTATCCGGAAGGATGTGACCAGCTCTCATTTTTCAACGAACCCGAATCGGCTGCGGATTTTTCTGTGCCGGAGCCAGAACTAAATGATGCACTGGTTGAAGAGCTTCAACCCCGAAAGAAAAAGGCCAAGGGTAAACGGGAAAAGGATTTTTCCAATCTCGTCACCATTGTGATCGAACATGAACTACCGGAATCACAACGAAACTGTCCGAATTGCAGCCATCCCCTTCATGACATGAAAGTGGAAACCACCCGTCTACTTAAATTCATTCCCGCCCGATTTGAAGTGGAGGAACATCGCCGCCATATTTATACCTGCCGTGAATGTGCCAAACACGACGATGGGACTGATTTGAAAATCCCCTTTGTTCGTGCATTGATGCCAAACACCCTTATTCCCGGTAGTTTTACAACGCCGGAGCTGGTGGCTGCCATTATCAATGCCAAGTATGTCTGTGCCATGCCGCTTGCAAGGCAGCAACAGGAGTTTGAACGCTATAGTGTTGCGATCTCCCGGCAGACCATGTCCAATTGGGTACTGCGCTGTGCCGACGATTACTTTTCGCTTCTCTATCAGCGAATGCGGGAAATCATGCTCACCCGAGATGTTTTACATGGGGATGAGACCACTGTTCAGGTTGCCAATGAAACCGATCGCCCGGCAACCAGCAAAAGTTATATGTGGGTCTATTGTACCGGGATGCATGATGAAACCCCCATGATCTATTATGACTATCATCCCACCCGGAGCAAGGCAGCTGCGCTGACCTTTCTGGGAACCTATAAAGGCTATCTTCATACCGATGGCTATGAGCTTTATCATCATCTGTCTCCGGATATCACGGTTGTCGGTTGTCTTGCTCATGTCAAGCGTGGCTTTGCCGATGCCATTAAAGCCTTATCAAAAGATCAGCAAAAACGAACGGCTTCTTATGAAGGGGTTCAGTTTTGTGATGCTATTTTCCATATCGATAAAAAACTTAACGACTGTACCCCAGAAGAGCGAAAGAAAAAACGACTGCTCCTGCTTAAACCGGTGATGGCGGCTTTTCACACCTGGCTTATTGGTATGCAGGCCAAGGCACTGCCAAAATCCTATCTGTCTGATGCTGTGAAT
>CAZJGM010000160.1:0-2152 GCA_964545675.1 uncultured Lachnospiraceae bacterium
TGCTGCTTGAACCATTTAAGAACTCGGCCCTTTCAGTTCGGGCCGGTTCCTTTTGTTTATTGAATAATCGCTCAAATAGGCTCGCCATTTATTCTCCTTTTTCTGCTTTTGCCTGATAGACACCTTCAAAAGCATATTCTTCTAACATGTCCCTATTTTCAAGTTCATTGATTGCAAGATCAATTGCTTCTTCGGACGTGGCCGTTTCTACTTCAAACTGAATGCTGATCCCATTATCATCTACTGGTTTAAATCGAACCTTATAGCTATTTCCTGTTTTCATTTTTTATTATCTCCTTTTATTTTTAATCATTATCAGCGGCATTATCTTAGGCGAGTTCCTCAATCTGCCCTAAAATATCTTCTACCACTATTTCAATCTGCTCTAAAGTTTCATCTACTGTTTTACCTTCTTTTATCATTGCTTTTGCAAGTTTATAAACAACTTCGTCCATTAATTCGGTTATGATTTCTACATTATTTTCTTCTTTCATTTTTAATTATCTCCTTTAATTTTATTTTGGTAATCGCTGGCGTAAATGGCGTAAATGGCATTAATAACTTTTATTTTTTAATTACGCCATTTATACCATTTATACCAAGGTTTTCAGAATCTAAATATTAGCCGATATCTCAAATCTATCTTTTAAGCTTGCCAATTCCGAATCACCTATAATTTTACACTGGTAAGCAAAAACTAGAATTGCAAGCATGTTATTTTTTAAGCTCAAGTTTCGGCTACTGTTAAAGTTATCTAGCATTTTATTTTTATATGTTTCTAATTGATCAACCAGATTATCTTGCATTTCTTCCTTATTCATTTTAGATATCTCCTTCTAATGGCTCTATTATGCCATTCTCAATAATCTGTGCATTTTGTGCATTTTTAGTGTAAGTCCTCTATACAAACGTCTTTTTAGTGACTTTTTAAAAGTCTCACTTAAAATGCATATTTTGCACATTGGCGTTTTTTGATGTTAAAAAACGGTGAATATTTCTTTTTCCACATCCTCTGATATCTCCATACCGAGGATCACATTCCTATATGTTTTACCGTCTACGGCTCCGCTTTTGGCAAGTAATCCCTTTGATTTTAATTCTGCAAAGAAATTACCTTTATTCTCTACGCCATAGCCATTATCAGTACACCACCTTTGATAGGTGTCGTATACGTCTTTAGCCTTGATGTTATTCTGGGAAAAGACTAAACATTCGGTTAAAAAGTTCCCCATCTTGTCACTACTTGATCGGTATTCAGCCGTCGCATCTTCTACCGGCTTTGGTGGTTCTGCACCTTCCTTATAAAACTTCTTTAATCCATCCACACACCAATTAAAAAGGCCACTGATATTTTCTGGTGTTCTTAGTTTATCTTTTAAAAATCGGTCTTGTTCTTCGGGTTCAAAGTGTCGGTCAAAGGAAATTACATTGATCCGGCCACTGCTGAATAAACTATCATCACCAATTAATGGTAAGAAATTGGTGTTTATAAACAGTTTAAAAATAGGGATGAACTCAAATTCTGATTGGTAAACGTGCCGGGCTGTGATGGTGTCCCTTCCTAAAAGTGTTTTTAAAAGCCCCACGTCGAAGATCATCCGCTTAGGCGGTTCACTGGCATTTAAAAAGCGGCATCCGTCAAGTCTGGCAATGTCTCCACTTGCCTGCCTGCTGTCACTTTTCTTTAAGGCCAATGTTTCTGGCTTCATGTTCGACGAATACCCTTTTGTGTTTCCTAGCATGTAAGCGAACGTTTCTACAAGCGTACTCTTGCCGTTTCTGGTAGTGGATCCATATAATATAAAACAGGTCTCAAGCTTTACATCACCTGTCAATGAATGGCCTAGAATCTTTTGTAGGTATTCAATCTTTAATGGATCGCTAATCATAATTTCATCCATAAACTTTTCAAATACTGAACTCGTTGCATCGGGGTTATAAAAAACATTACTGATCTTAGATAATAAATCATTGGGGTTGTGATCTCTAAACTCAAACGTTTTGAGATCTAGCGTGCCGTTGGTGCAATTAAAAGTAAATATATCTTTGTCCAAATCTTCATTACTAATATAATAAAAATCTCGTGCATCCTTAATCATTGAATCCCTGTTTTTTAATTTTCCTAGCTTAAAAGTGCTTTTAGCATATTCTT
>CAZJGM010000161.1:0-2150 GCA_964545675.1 uncultured Lachnospiraceae bacterium
ATTCCCGGTATTTAAAACATGAAGTATTTTCATTTTTCTCCTCTTTTTTGCACTTTCTTATTCAAATCAATCTAATTTCAGCCTTAGTTGTCGTCGTTCTGTCTGATAACCCATTTTATCATAAATGTTTCGAGCAATGTGATTATCTTCTGAAACAAGCAGATCGAGGACATCAATGTCTAGACTTCGGGCTTTTTTTTCTGCTTCCTTTAATAAACTTCTAGCGATTCCTTTTTTACGATGGGCTTCTTCAACCATTAATTCGTTAATATGGAGTCTTTTCTCATCAAAATAATTATGTTGATAGATCCAGATAAAAGCAAGTAATTCATCCTCTTCGATGGCTCCAATTAAGAAGGCATTTTCTTTTTTAATAAAACACTTGAGTGAATCAAGCTTTTTATCAATTATTTTCTTGACATTTTCTTTTGAAGCCTTAAATTCCTTTTGATACTTTTCTAGCAGATAAGCCTCAATTTTTCCATAATATTTGATTAACCCTTGATAACCCAATTCTTTAATGATCATCTTATCCCTCACTTTATTTTGATTTAAATCAATCTGCTTTTATTTTTTTGCCGTGGATCAAGCCGATAACTTGGAAAAAAGTCCTTTTCTTCACATACCCCTTCTAAGTCGCATAAGGCCTTATAAATTAAGGGATTCCATATTTTTTGACCTCTGAAAAAATCAAACTCCGTATGCCGACCAAAGTTTTTCTTAAACTGGAGCAACTTATCATCAGGATCATTGCTTCTTCCACCACCATGATGGATATAGGTGTAGTTATTTTCGCTGCCCCATAAAGCCGTGGCATATTCAAGGATATAACCTGGCGAATATTCAAAATATTCTGATAAATTCCCCGATAAATGGCAATGGATAAATTGATCACTTATAAAACATAATTTGCTGGCTACGGTTTTTCCATCCAAAAACGCATTGACTAAAATAAATTCATCCTTAAAATCGCGAATAATGGCATCAAAGTAGCTATCGTCAAAATAATAATAAGCGAGAGCTTTATTTCTTTCCATGGTCTGATAATAAAGCCTTTTAAATTGTTCAAGATTATCGGGCTTTTCAATGATTTCAAATGTAGCCCCGTTACGAATCGCTTTTCTTATTTGCCGACGGCATTCTTTTTTAAAATCGTACATAAAAGGACCATCTTTAGTATTTAATTTGGTTCCAACTGTTTTTCGATTAAATTTAACATCATAAATTTTAGAAAAATCGTTATGGTTCTCAAAAATAGGGTGAAAGCGAATAAATTCACTAACAATTCGATTTTCTCGGCAATAAGCTTTAAAAGCCTCATAATAGGCCATAATTAATTGTTCTTTTTTTCCTTGATCTTGGCAAGATTCAATAATTGGCCCGCCATAACCATAGGGTGTAATAAGATCATAATAGCTTTGACCATCAATTTTTACGGGGATTTCTCGTTTAATAAACATATTTCGAACGTGTCCTTGCTCCAATTCAAAGTCAAAAATTTCCAATGTCCCTTTTTCGATGTCTTCATAGAGCTTTCCGTATTTTTCTTTGAAATAAATATCTTGCACCTGACTCCCCCCCTCCTATGGGTCTTCTTATGACCAAAAGCTCTTAATAATGCGACAAATCTCTTTTAAATCATCCTCTGACATCTTGGTATCTGAAGGTAGGCAGATGCCTTTAGCAAAGAGTTGCTCTGCCACTGTTCCCCCAATAAAATCATAGCTTGAAAAGAAGGGCTGCTGATGCATGGGTTTCCAAACCGGTCGTGACTCAATATTTTCTTTTTCTAGGGCATCCATTATTTCAATATTCCGATTTTCATAGTCAATGGTCAGACAACTTAGCCAATAGTTAGGCTTATTCCAAGCATTAATGGGCATAAATTCGACCCCCTCTAAAGATCCTAGGGCCTCTTTATAATAGTCAAAAATAGCTTTCTTTTTAGCAATGTGGCGGTCTAGGACCTTTAATTGTCCTCGGCCAATCCCGGCTGAAATATTACTCATCCGGTAATTAAAGCCCAGTTCACTATGCTGGTAGTGTCTGGCCGGATCTCTCGATTGGGTCGACCAAAAACGGACTTTTTTTATTTGTTTTTCTGAATTAGACACCAACATTCCCCCACCAGAAGTCGTGATTATCTTATT
>CAZJGM010000162.1:0-2111 GCA_964545675.1 uncultured Lachnospiraceae bacterium
GCGAGAGTGTTGGAACTGGCAGACAAGCACGTTTCAGAGGCGTGTGCCGAAAGGCGTACGGGTTCGACCCCCGTCTCTCGCACCACTATAAGACTTTAGGATAAACATATTAAAAACTCCGTGGATACTTTTTCCATGGTATTTTTATTTTTTGCTTAATAATTTAGGCTTTATTATTAAAATAAAGTAGAATGAGGAAATAATGGATAAAAAATCAGTTAAGGGACTGCAGAAAAAAATTGATTACTTTTATGACATAAATGAAGATCCCCAAGGATCGGTTTTGTTTGTTTTAAAAGCCCTGCTTTTAAAATTTTTAGACAATAATGACCAGGTCAATTTTTTAGATAATCAAGCAGCCTTTCAAGAAGCCTTTACCTTTGACCAGATCTTTGCAATTTGGAATCAAAGATTAGTAAAAGAATCGTTTTATCCGGAAAAAAAGTTGAAATTAGAAGGGCCTATCTGGCAGTGGTTGCTTGCCTTTATAAAAGATTTGCCCTTGTTAAAGGGTGAAAATACCGATATAATTGGGTATATCTATGAACACCAATTAATAGAAAGTGATAAAAAAAGTCAAGGTGTTTTTTATACACCCAAAAAAATTGCTGACTTTATGGTTAGCCAATTGGATCAGAAAAAAAATGGCTCTTTAAAAATTCTTGACCCAGCCTGTGGGAGTGGGATGCTCCTGAGTGCTAGCTATGATTATCTGTTTAATTATTTAAGCAAGGGGGCCAATAAGGAAAAAAAAAGAGCCATCCACCAAAGATTGTTAGAAAACACCTTAATTGGGATCGATCGTGACCAGATGGCTTGTTTAGTGACAAAAATCGTCTTAATCTTAAAAGGAGATCGCTTTATTTTACCCTTAGGGATATATAAGGGTGATATTCTTAACCAAGACCTGTTAAAGAAGGAGTCGATTGATCTGGTCATAGCCAATCCCCCTTATGTGGGCCATAAAGACATTGATAAGGCTTATATGGAGGGCTTAAAGAAAAAATATTCAGAGATTTACCAAGATAAGGGTGATTTATCCTATTGTTTTGTCTATCGGGCGTGGGAGCTTTTAAAAAATAATGGCCAATTGATCTATATTAGCTCTCGCTATTTTCTTGAAGCCCATTTTGCTAGTGGCCTTCGGGCTTTTATCAGCCAGCGTTTTGAAATACAAGAGCTGATTGATTTTAATGGCAATCGGGTTATCGAGGGGGTTGGGATCGACCCAGCGATTTTAAATGTAAAGAAAAGAAAGACAATCGCTAAAAACCATGATATCTTGGTTAAACGCTTTAAAATGCCCGGTGACCATGATCTACAGCTAGGCGAATTAGTCGACCAGCTGTCTTTAAAAACAGCTAAGACCTATCAGGCCTATTTTGTCGATCAAAAGCGAATAAAAAAAGAGCCTTGGCGTTTATATCAACCGATCACCAGAGAAATTATTGAAAAAATTGAAGAAAAAGCCCCTCTTTTTTTATCCCAAGTGGGTCAAACCTTCCAAGGGATGATTACTGGAAATGACAAAGCCTTTATTTTTGATAAACTGCCCTTTAAATTAAAAAATCAATCGGTCTTAAAAGCCTGGCTTAAAAATAAGGATGTCTTGGCCAATAATGTAAAAAAAGCCTCTAAAGTCCTTGTCTACACCGACCAGATAGGTAATATTGAAGAGGAAACAGATTTATTGGCCTATCTGCTCACCCATCAGGAGAAGTTAAAAAACCGGCGAGAATGTCGGCAGGGGAAAAGACCTTGGTACTTCTTGCAATGGGGACGAAATTTAAGTAATTTTGAGGCTAAAAAAATAATTTTTCCCTATAAGGCCGCGACAAATCGTTTTGCTGTCGATAATCAAGGGTCTTGTTTTAGTGCCGATATTTATGGGATGCATTTAAAAAATCAAGAAAGCCACCACTATAGCGAAGAATTATTGGCCTTTATTCTAAATAGTCGCCTTTATAATTATTATTTTAAATCTTATGCTAAAAAATTAGGCCATAATTTATATGAGTATTACCCTAATACCCTGTTAAAGCTTAAAATACCCATCTTTAAGGACCAAGAACTTAATGCGATTAAAGATTATTATGATATAATTAAGTTTA
>CAZJGM010000163.1:0-2107 GCA_964545675.1 uncultured Lachnospiraceae bacterium
ATTTTTGCATGAAACAGACATAAAATAATTGCCCACAAACACTTGACACTGACGAATATCTTTTTTCCATTTACTTTTTTTCTAAATCATACTATTATAATATAATGAATTTAAATTGAATGAGGAGGAAAAAATGTTAAATGTTGAACTTATTATTTTTATTATTTATTTAGTGCTTTTAATTGGCATTGGTTTGTTCTTTTATGCCCGGACTTCCAGTATTGAAGGGTTTTTGCTCGGGGACCGAGGCCTAGGCAGCTGGGTCACGGCGATTTCAGCCCAAGCCAGTGATATGAGTGGCTGGTTATTGATGGGCTTACCAGGGGCCATTTATCTAGGGGGGATTGCTGAAATTTGGATTGGTATTGGTTTATTTATGGGGACCGTCGTTAATTGGGCGATTACGTCATCAAGGCTACGTGTCTATACCGAGAAAACGGATGCCTTAACCTTGTCAACTTTTTTTGAACGCCGCTTTAAAGATCCGACCAAGGCCCTGCGTTTGATCTCGGCGATTATTATCTTAGTCTTTTTTACGACTTATGCGTCATCAGGATTAGTCGCTTCAGGAAAACTCTTTCAGCTGATGTTTGGTTGGGATTATACGGTGGCCATTATCGTTGGGACCCTCGTTATTATGGTCTATACCTTTTTAGGTGGGTTTTTAGCGGTTTCTTACACCGATTTAATTCAAGGCATGTTAATGATCGTGGCCATTATTGTCGTGCCTCTCTTGGCCTATTCTAGTATTGGGTCACTTGATGTCGCCATCGATATGATGAAAGACCAAGGCTTATCAACCAGTTTATTTGGTGGTGGGGTGACAATTTTAGGGACCATTTCAGCCCTTGCTTGGGGCCTCGGTTATTTTGGCCAACCACATATTTTAGCCCGCTTTATGGGGATTAAGACCATTAAACAAATACCCAAAGCTAGAATGATTGCCATTACATGGGTTGGGGTTGCCTTATTTGGAGCCGTAGCAGTCGCTGTTTTGGCTGTCCCTCTTTTTCCCGGCTTAAGTGGTGGGGCCGAGGAAACCGTTTTTATGTTAATGATCCGAGAATTTTTTCCACCTTGGGTCGCCGGATTCTTTTTAGCAGCCATTATGGCAGCCATTATGTCGACCATCGATTCCCAATTGCTGGTTTGTTCGTCGGCCTTGACGGAAGATATTTACGCCTTGTTTACTAAAAAAGAGCCGACTGAAAAACAAGTTGTCTTATTTGGCCGTCTGGCCGTTATTGGCATTGCCGGGATTGCCCTACTCCTTGCCATATCGCCTAATAATACCGTAATGGGCCTTGTTTCTTATTCCTGGGCTGGTTTTGGGGCAGCTTTTGGTCCCCTCGTCATCTTTGGTCTTTACTCAAAAGACACTAGCTGGCAGGCCGCTCTATCAGGAATGCTGGTGGGGGCATTAACCGTGATCGTTTGGAAAAATACTGGCTTAAGTGCTTATCTTTATGAGATTGTCCCAGGTTTTATCTTTAACATGGTGACCATGCTAATCGTCAACCGCTTTACAAAGGTTGACCCTTTAATTGAAGCAGAATTTGAGGATATGCTTTTGCAAGTAAAAGCCTAAAAAAAACCCCATTGAATACAAAAATTCAATGGGGAAGACCTTAATTGCTTTCTGGATTTTCAAAATTTAAAGCACCAAATTTTACATCGGCGCGAACGGAAAGGGAGACACAGTCTTTTGTCCTTTTACAGATGGTATCGTCTGAAATACCACCAAAGCGGCAGTGATCAACCAAGTTTAATTTAAAATTATCGGGGATAATGACATTCAGGCCACCATTATCGATGGTTAAATCCATACGGTAGTCTTTTTTATCAGTGATGACTTCACTCAAATCAACGTCCATGGCCCCATAAAAGACACCAAGTTTTAAGTCTTTCATGGTTTGCCCCTTATAATTTTTCGTTTTCCCACCAAATAAAATCATGTCATCTAAAGAATCGTCACTTGAATCAAGTTCTTTTTCAAAGTCTTTGCCGTGTTTGTAGACGCTAGCAGCATGAAAAGCAGAGAGAGTGGCAAAGCCAATAAGCAAGCCCCCGACAATAAATTTTTTAATTTTCATAAAATTACCTCCTT
>CAZJGM010000164.1:0-2085 GCA_964545675.1 uncultured Lachnospiraceae bacterium
CCATCTTTTACTTCAACTGTTTCTCTTGTTTTTCATTATCTCTACCTTATGTATTATAAAGAATCTTCCGCTTGAGAACAAGTTGATTCTGAATATTTTATTATTTCAAGATGGAAATTTTAAAAAACAATATCCTTTTAAAACAGATAGACAAAAATAGAATTATACTTAATTAAGACCTTAATTTCAACTGAATAATAAATTTCTAATCCTAAACTATTAAAAAGCCTCATTGAAAAATATTTTTCAATGAGGCTTTTTTTTATGTAATGAATATCTTTAAACTAAAGGAATAACGATAGATTTATTTTGATAATGTTCAACCGTAACAGGCACCTGATAAACCTCAGAAATATTTTCAGATGTCATCACTTCCAGCCCCCCGTAGCAAAACACCGAATTCTCTTTTAAAAACAAAAATCGATTACAATAACGAAGGGCTAAATTTAAATCGTGAATGACCATAATAACAACAATTTTTCTTTCTTTGGTAATTCTCTGGACAAGCTGAAGGACTTCAATTTGATTTTTTAAATCCAGATAAGACGTTGGCTCATCAAGTAGAAGAACCTTTGGTTGTTGGGCTAAAGCTCTGGCAATCATAACTTTCTGAAGTTCTCCACCACTTAATTCATCAATCAATCGAAGTGATAAATCTTGTAACTTTAAGTTTTCAATAATTTCTTCGACAATTTCATAATCCCTTTTAGTTGGTGATAATTTAATAAAAGGTTTTCTACCTAGCAAGATGACATCATAAACAGTAATACGATTAGCTTCATTTTTCTGTGCGACATAGGCTGTGTTTTTAGCAATATCCAAACGATTTAATTGTAGCAGATCTGTTCCATTTACAGCTACTGAACCTTTTTGCGGTATTATAATTTTATTAAGGCATTTTAACAGAGTACTTTTCCCCGCTCCATTATTTCCTAGAATTGCAACACATTCTCCATTTTCGACATCAAATTCAATTTTTTCTAATATTTTTTTAGATGACCGATAACTAAATTCTAAATTATTAATTTTTAGCATGTTTATCAACTCCTTTAAAAATAAGATACAAGAACAGCGGTGCTCCTAAAAATGAAGTAATTGCCCCAATTGGTAAAATAACTGGTGCAATAATCAAACGCGAAAAGGTATCACTAACAAGTAGGAGCAAGGCACCCATTAAAGCCGAAGCAGGAAGCAAAAAGCGATAATCATTACCAACAAACCGTCTCATAATATGTGGGGCAATTAATCCGATGAAATTAATAATTCCAACAAAAGAAACAATGCTTGCTGCGGTTAAAGAAGCAACACTCATTCCAATCATTCGCACCCGAGCAACATTAACACCAAGCCCTAAAGCGGCATGTTCCCCTGATTCCAACGCATTATAATTCCAACCATTAAAAGAAAAGTAAATAAAAGATGCCATGACCACAAATAGGGTGACTCTAATATCACTATAGCTCGCTCTTCCTAAATCACCAAAAGTCCAAAAAACAATGGCAGCCGTCTGCACATCAGACGAAAAATATTGAATCAATGCTGTCGCCCCGGCAAATAAAGAAGAAAGTGCGACTCCAGCTAAAATCATAGTCTCGGGACTAGCCTTTCGAAAAGTTGATAGGCCAAGAATCACTAAGGTGACAACCATAGAAGCGATAAAAGCACAAATACTAGTTAGATAAGGATTTAAAATCGTAACGGCTCCTACTACATTTCCAGCCACCATCCCACCGCCAAGAAAAGTTATAGCAATAGCTGCTCCAAAAGAAGCACCTTGGGAGATCCCTAAGGTTGATGCCGATGCTAAGGGATTTTTTAAAATTCCTTGCATGATGCAGCCTGCAGAAGCTAGGCCAATTCCTGATATCACCGCCATTAAGACTCTAGGAAGCCGGATATTAACCGTTACAATCGCACTTTTTTGACTACTAAGTCCAAGCAAGGCTTTTATAAGTTCACTGACCGGGATATCCGCCGAGCCAGCAGAAAGAGAAAAGAGCATTGTCAAAACAGTTAAGACCACTAGACCAATAAGAATTATAATTTTTTCTTGTATATATTGACTGTAGGTACCTTTTTTTTCCT
>CAZJGM010000165.1:0-1980 GCA_964545675.1 uncultured Lachnospiraceae bacterium
GTTTATACCAGTCGAATTTTTTAGCTGCTTCTTCAAAAGCACCATCATAATCAATGCCACCGTTTTTGTACTTACCACCATCACGCCAGTAGTACATATCGCCACCGGTACAGAAATTCTTTCGTTGAACTTCATAGGGGTCTAAATCGAGTTTTTTCATGGCCCGAGTAATCAGGTGCATTGAACAGGCCTTTAATTCTTGGCCGCCAAAACCCTTACAGATTCCAACCGGTGAATTATTTGTTACCACGACATGGCCCGTTACATCCCAGTTAGGTGTTTTATTGACCGATAGAAAGAACTCGCCTAAACCTTCAGAAATTTGGCCTTGGGTTAATTCAGCAGACATGCCGGTATCGACTAACCAATCGCCTTCGACAGCCGTTATCGATCCGTCTTTTTTCATCCCGACTTTACCAAGAAACTTATTTCCTAGCCGACGCTCAAAAACCAGCATCTGTTCTTCTTTTGTCATATAGTATTTTACTGCTTGACCGGCAAGCTTGGCTGCGGCCGTAACAAATAAAGAAATATAGCCCATGCCATTCTTGTTTCCATAGCTACCACCAACATTAGGGGCATTAACAAAAACGTGGGCGCCAATGGCTGCTCCTAGCGGTCTTGATAACATATTCGGCGACTGAGTCGAGGCCCATAAGGTCACATGGTCATCATCTTCCCATCTGGCGGCAATAAATGGCATTTCCGGTGCCCCGGGGAAGGTTGGTTTGTCGTAGGATACTTTTCCTTCAACAACAACATCACTTTCAGCAAATCCCTTTTCAACATCGCCTTCTTTAATGAAAAAGAATGGTGGTTTGTCGGGACCTTCAAAATAAGATCCTGGTGGTAGGCAATTATTTTCATACTTATAGCCCTTATTCTCGATTTGGTACTCATCACCATAGATCTGGTAAGCATCGGGCTTGATCGCTTCTTCCACATCGTAGACGGCCGGTAAAAGCTTGTATTCGACCGTGATTAGCTCTAGCGCTGCTTGAGCAATATCAATCGATACCGCACTTACGGCCGCAACCGGGTCACCGACAAAGCGAACAATCTTGTCGATTGGTAGGCGGTGGGCCGGTTGTCCGGTTTTCCACTGGGGAGAGTTTTTGTAGGTCATAATTGATTTAACGCCCGGAAGAGCTTCGGCTGCTGATGTATCAATTGCCATTACCTCTGCATGCGGGTGGGGTGAATGCAAGACTTTAAGATACAAGGCATTGGGTATTTTAATATCATCGCAAAATTGTGCTTTTCCAGTGACGATATCGACGCCATCTTGACGACGGACCGGTTTACCGATATAACGATAATCTTTCTTATTTCGATATTCTGCCATTAAACTATTACCTCCTTTATAAAATTGATTTCACTGCTTCGATCACTTGGTAGTGGCTGATGCAGCGACAGAAATTTCCTGATAAACCTTCTTTGATATCTTCTTCAGTCGGATTAGGATTTTTGTCAAGGATTGCTTTTGTTGTCATAATAATTCCCGGTGTGCAAAAACCACATTGAAAGGCATTGTGGTTATTAAAGGCTTCTTGAATCGGGTCAAGTTGACCGGTTACCGGATCGGCTAATCCTTCAATCGTTTGGATTTCCTTACCTTCACATTCCACGCTTAGGGTAATGCAAGACGCAATCGCTGCCCCGTCAATTATTACTGCACAACATCCACATGTACCTTCCTCGCAAGAGCTCTTGGTTCCGGTTAAACCAATTCGCTCGCGTAGGGTCTCTAGTAGGGTTTCTGATTCTGGGATCTGGCCCAATCGATCGCCAACCGTGAATTCATAGACATGGCCATTGATCTTTAGGTTCAATTCTTTACTCATTAAAGTGCCTCCTTTACATCTTCAAATTATGGTGTCTGGGGGAAGAGTCCCCCAACATTGCCTTTATTATAGCTTTTTAAGCACTTTCCCACTATCGCCCCGTGGCCAAGATTAATTGTTAAATTTATATCTATGT
>CAZJGM010000166.1:0-1970 GCA_964545675.1 uncultured Lachnospiraceae bacterium
TTAATTTTTTTTTATTTCTTAAATTTTTTATAAAGCATTGTAATAATTTGTTTAAACCGCTGCTGGTTATTGCGGTCGATTCGCCTTGAGCAATCAGGACAATTGTTTTCAATCTGTAAATTCCTTAGTTTTACCTGGCCTCCTACATCAAAAAAGCGAATCCCCGGCCCCTTATTATCAATAAAGTAACTATCTTCCACTAAAACCTTGTCAATAACCCCATTAATTCCCATTAAATCAAGGCCTGATCCATTATTATTAAGGCATTCTACATTGATCAATTGAATATTATGGGAGCTTTGGTCAGGATCTGGCTCAATGTCAATTCCCGCTTCCGGCAGGGTGCCATTGGTGTTCATAAAGACACTATCCTTAACCATAATACGGTTTGCATCAGTAATTGACAGGCCTTGGCGACGATTATTGTCACAGATCACATCACTAATTAAAATATCACTAACCGTCGGAGAATCACCCAGAAAAATCCCATCTCCCCAACAATCAAAAATTTTAATTTCTTGAATACTGATATGGTGGGATCCTTTAATCACGTGAATTCCCATCCCCCATTCCCCATCCTCTCCAAAATGGGAATAACGTTCACCAATAATTTGCCCGCCAGAAATATGGACATCACTGACATTTGTAAGCCGCAAAACAGCAGTGTAGCCTTGGTCGCTGGGAAGGGCTTTAAGGACCGCATCGTCACTTAAATAAATAACTTGCTTTGACCGAAGATTGAGGGCTTGTTCAACATTAATTAAATAAACGCCAGCGGGAAAATAAATAGTCCTTTCTTGGTCCAGTAGCGATTGGATTGCTTCTGTATCATCAGTTAACCCATCGCCCTTAACCCCAAAATCTAAGACATTTGAAAAACTTGAAAGATCTAACTCGTCCCGACTCACTAATTGATAACTATCAATTAGCTGTCTCTCTAACGTATTATCGACCCCAGCACTCAATACTAAAGGGCTAGTAACAAAAAATACTAGTAGGATCATTATCCAGGTTTTCATTTGTTATTCCTGATAATTTTGTTCAAATACCCAAGCATCACGACACATATCGGCAATGCTTTTTTTTGCCGTCCAGCCAAGTTCTCTTTTGGCCTTAGTGGTATCTGCGTAAGCTACCGCTATATCGCCATCTCGTCGGGCGACTATTTGATAAGGTATTTTTAAGTCATTGACCACTTCAAAAGCCTTTACTAATTCAAGGACAGAAGTTCCTTGTCCAGTCCCTAGATTATAAACAGCAACTCCCTTTGTTAAAGCATCCAAGGCAGCAACATGACCTTCGGCTAAATCGACCACATGGATGTAATCCCTAACGCCAGTCCCATCGATGGTCGGATAGTCATTGCCAAAAACTCTCAATTTTTCCAGTTTTCCCTTCGCCACCTGACTAATATAAGGCATTAAGTTGTTGGGAATATTATTAGGTGCTTCACCAATTAAGCCACTTTCATGGGCTCCGACGGGGTTAAAGTACCGCAATAAAGAAAGCCCAAAGTTTTCATTAACCTTGGCAAAATCACTTAACATCCGTTCACAGATCGCCTTTGTTTCAGCATAGGGATTGGTCGTTTTTAATAATTCCATCGTTTCAACAAAGGGTAATTTATTATCCCCATAGACGGTTGCTGATGAAGAAAAGACAAATTTATTAACCTGATAGACCTGGCAAAGCTTGGCCAGAACAATGGTTGACAAGAGATTATTATAATAATAATCCAATGGTTTTTCAACCGATTCCCCAACTGCTTTTAATCCAGCAAAGTGAATGACACCATCAATTAGATGATGATCAAAGACCTCTTTCATGGCTTCTTCATGGGTCACATCAATCTTATAAAAAACAAGGTCCTGACCCGATAGTTCTTTTATTTTATCAATGGTCTCAATTTTACTATTGCTTAGATTATCAACAACGATAATCTTATGGCCTGCTTCAGCTAAAGCTACGCA
>CAZJGM010000167.1:0-1935 GCA_964545675.1 uncultured Lachnospiraceae bacterium
TTTTCACGATTATGCCGATAAATTTCACAATATGGTTAGTGAAGATAAAATACATATTACAACAAGGAAAGGAGAATATCTCTTATTTGATAAAACGTTAGGTAATCTTTTTACAGCAACGATCTTTTCATTTCCTGGAAAAATGGGAAAGGGGATGTTAACTTTACCCACGATTCATGGCAATCTACTTGCAGGTCCAACAGCATTTGACGTTGACGATAAAGAAGCTGTTGAGACCACTCAGGAAATATTAGATCACTTGGTCGAATTTTCACAAGTACATGAGCTTAATAAAGTAAAATTACCACTTAATAAAATTATTACGTCCTTTTCGGGTTTAAGAGCACATGAAGATAATACTGACTTTATTGTAAAAGAAGTAGAGGATGCTGAATTTTTCTTTGATGCTGCAGGAATTGAATCACCTGGTCTTACCTGCTCCCCTGCGATTGGGCAGGCATTGGCGAAAATGATCGCAGAGCGGATGGATTTAGAAGTAAAGGATAAATTTATTTCAAAACGTCAAGGGGTCTTAAAATTTGATAAGTTATCGTTTGAAGAAAAGCAAAAATTAATTAAAGAAAAGCCGGAATATGGTAATATTGTTTGCCGATGTGAAATGGTAACCGAAGGCGAAATAATAGATGCTATTCATAGACCGCTTGGAGCAAAATCGATGGACAGTGTTAAACGTCGAACAAGAGCCGGAATGGGACGATGTCAAGCCGGATTTTGTACGCCAAAGACCATGATGATACTTGCCCGCGAATTAGGGGTTGATATGACCGAGATTACTAAAAAGGGTGGTAAGTCACGTCTTTTAGTCGGCCACAATAAAGAACTGTAATGGGAATAAGGTGAGAAGATGAAAACCTATGAAATTGTAATAATTGGTGGTGGCCCTGCAGGCCTTGCAGCAGCTAAAGCGGCAAAAAATGATGGGGCAAATAGTATCCTCATTATCGAAAGAGATCATAAACTAGGAGGGATTCTAAATCAATGTATCCATAATGGATTTGGACTTCATACATTTAAAGAAGAACTTACTGGTCCTGAATATGCACAACGCTATATTGATGAAATAAAAAAATTAGAAATTGATTTTCTGCTTAACACAATGGTAATGGATATCACAAAAGAAAAAGAAATCACAATTATGAATGCAAAAGATGGTATCGAGATCATACAAGCAAAATCAATTATCTTGGCAATGGGCTGTCGAGAAAGGCCAAGAGGGGCTTTAAATATCCCTGGCTTTCGGCCAGCTGGCATATTTTCAGCAGGTACGGCACAACGGCTTGTAAACATTGAAGGCTATATGCCAGGCAAAGAAGTTGTGATTCTTGGATCAGGTGATATTGGTTTAATTATGGCGCGAAGATTAACCTTAGAAGGAGCAGACGTGAAGGTTGTAGCTGAAATTATGCCACATTCGGGTGGCTTGAAACGAAATATTGTTCAGTGTTTGGATGATTTTGATATTCCACTAAAGTTAAATCATACAATTGTTGATATAAAAGGTCGTGAACGTGTAGAAGGAGTAACACTTGCCGAGGTTGATGAAAATAGAAAACCAATAGTGGGCACAGAAGAGTACTATTCTTGTGACACTTTATTGCTTTCAGTTGGATTAATCCCTGAAAATGAATTATCGGATAAAATTAATATGGAAATTGACCCAGCTACAAATGGCCCTGTTGTTAACGAAAGTTTTGAAACTAACATTCGTGGTGTTTTTGCTTGTGGAAATGTTTTGCACGTCCATGATCTGGTTGATTATGTTTCAGAAGAAGCGGAATTAGCTGGGAAAAATGCAGTTCGATATATAAAGGATTGTTTTCCAGAAAGCAAGGATGAAAATCAGATTAGTTTAGAAGCGTCTGAAGGTATTGTCTATACCGTTCCGCGAAGCATTCAATTGGATCGTATTGCAGA
>CAZJGM010000168.1:0-575 GCA_964545675.1 uncultured Lachnospiraceae bacterium
GACATGGCCCCATTGTTTTTCCAAGTCTGCCAGCCGTCATTTTGCACATGGGTCCGATAAGTCGTTCCGGGAACCAAATTCGTCCCTCCAGTAAAGGCCTTAATACAAATATTATCATCCGATTTTTCCGAAATATCGACCCAGTCATGTTGTTTTATATTTCGAATAAAACTCTCTTGGGGATTTGAGCTAGCCTTGCTACTATAGTTTTCGAGCGGTGCTTCAAGTGGCAAGGGTGTCTCGCTATCAGACGAATTATATTGAATCACAACCGAAAATTTTTCATCCTTTACCAGCGGGATCAATTCATCCAGTTTTATGGTATAATAACCAGCATTTTCAAAAAATTCAGATTGTTTTAATCTTAAATTTCCCGAATCGGGCTTATCTTCTTCAACATCAGTATAAATTTCAATCGTTAAATCTGTATCTCCACTGATTGCATAGGTTGAAATGGCTCTAAGATTTTCATTTTCTTTAGCTTTAAAAATATTGGCCCCCCAGATTGTATCAGCATAGGGGTAACCAAGGCCACTGGTTAAACCCAAGGGATCATAGTCATAAATCCGCTTATA
>CAZJGM010000168.1:585-1929 GCA_964545675.1 uncultured Lachnospiraceae bacterium
AACATCTGAACAGGCATGGGTATCATTATAAGAGAGATAAAAATAGCCATCTTCCCCCCATTCACTGCCCCAGCTATTACGGATAATCCACGCCCCATCATCTGCTGGCGTGATCCCAAAATTTTCTTTGCTGAAATGATCATCCCAACCGACAATTGAAACAGAATGATTAATTAGACTATCCCCATTATAATAAAATGCCGAATGCTCTTCATTATAATAATTGCCGTCATAACAAATATTTAACAAAATAATTCCTTCTTCCATTAAAACTTGTTTAATAGTGTTATATGATTCAGGAAGAAACTCAACATTTTGGCTATGATAAATTGGTGGTAAACCGATTTTTTGAGGCGAATCATAAGGATCATTACTTTCTAAGATTGGCCCATCCCAACGTCCTAGATAAGCCGTCGTCATATTGGCATTTCCGCCAGCATCGAACTCTAAATCAAAACCATGATTCCGAATTAAATTATTTTCGGACAGATCAACCATCGCTCCCTCTTTGGCCAGATGAGATTCTAACGATGCGTATGAGGCAAAGGCCCAACAAGATCCGTGCGGTCTTTGATCGCGGATAGGGGGGACAATTCCCGTCGTTCGCAGGTCAAAGTGTTCCGGTAAAGCAATTTCTTCACCAGCATTTGTTTCAATTCTTTCAGTCGATTGCTTAAGTGGCGGTGGTATAAGCCCAAAAGACTCTTCTCTTTCCGTCGTCCTGATCCCGGGTTCTAAATTCTTTTGATAGTCGACAAATTCAGGGTTTAGTGGCGCTCTTATTGCTTCAGTTCCTAAGGCCCAGGCCGTGCTCGGCATTAGGATTAAAACCATCATAGTAATCAGCAAGCCTTTAACATTTTTTTTCATCTTCTCTCCTTTTCTTTGAATCATAATTCTAACCGTAAAAAAACAGATACGCAAACCATACCTGTTAATTGCAACTGGCTGACTTATCCTTGTGGACAAGTCCCTATAGCTTTGCGTCATTATTTTTCAATAATTTTGCCATTATTTAATTTTTCATCCACTTATTTTAGATGTTCGATTAAACTATCCTTTTTAATTATACAATATTGATTCTTTAGACGCAACGACTAAATCTACGGTATGGGTACGTTTTTATAGACACTTGTTACCTATATCAACTTATGATGGCATAATGTCCGAGAGCCTCCAGCAGTTTAATGCTGCCATACGAAGCCAATAGTGGTGATATTACAGCCATCGATCTGGGGACCATCAAGCAATCATACTATGGGCACTTCCCGAATATATCAACCCATGGCATAGGTGACACGGGGACGGGGGAAATGACCTACTCTAAACCGCAAGGAGAAGCCA
>CAZJGM010000169.1:0-1892 GCA_964545675.1 uncultured Lachnospiraceae bacterium
CGTATTAACCGACCCGTCGGCAATGGCCAGACGCTGAATGGGGGCATTATGTTTAATATTCCCTAAAGCTTCAAGGACAGCCCCGCCAAATCCACCTATTTCAGAGTGCTCTTCTAAAGTAAAAAGATAATTCGCTTTTTTATACGCATCCTTTAAAAGTTTAACATCTAGCGGTTTGACGGTTGTAAAATTAAGAACCTTTACCCCATAACCGTTTTCCTGTAAGGCCTTACCCGCTAAAAGACCATCGGTTGATAAGGTTCCTGTCACTGCAATTACAATCTCTTCCCCAGCATCTAAAAGAACTTCGCCTTTTCCTAGTTTAATTGAACGTGCTGCTGCATCTAATGGTTCTGCCATGGGGTGACGTGGCATTCTCAGATAAACCGGTCCCACATGATTAATCGCTTGTCGGAGGGCCATCTCAACCTCATAGCCATCCCCTGGATTTAAGACAACCATATTTGGAAGAACACGCATTAAGGCTAAATCTTCAATCGCTTGGTGGGTTGAACCAAGGGCACAATGGGATAAGCCACTACTTGAGCCAATAATTTTTACATTCATATTGGCATAAGCAACATCATTACGAACTTGTTCGAAGGCTCGCATAGAAATAAAAGGGGCAATCGCTGAGACAACCGGTATAAAACCAGCTTCAGCCAAACCGGCACAAACACCAATGGCATTTTGCTCATTAATACCAACCTCTAAATATTGGTCTGGCAAGGCTTCTTTAAAGGGGTTCATTCCTGACCCCGCTCCAGAATCACAAGACACAGCCATAATATTTTTGTCTTTTTTACCGAGTTCCAAAAGTGCCTCGCCAAAAGTCGTACGGGGATTTAATTTACGGATTGTCATTTTACCCACCCCTTTTGTTTAGCTTCTTTTTCAAGTGCCTTTAGTGCCGCTTTTGCCTCTTTTGAACCCTCACCAGGATTCCAATGGTGATATTTAACATTACCCTCAGCAAAGGGCATGCCTTTACTTTTTATGGTGTTAGCAATAATCATGCTCGGTTTACCTTTTTGAAAGGGCACGGATCGAAAAACTTCTAAAAGTTCTTCAATATCATGGCCATCCACTACTTTAACCGACCACCCAAAAGCTGCATATTTCTCTTTTAAGTCTCCTGAATCCATCACTTCACTAACACTGCCATTAATTTGCAGGCCATTTCGATCAATAATTCCAACTAAATTATCCAGCTCATGATGACTAGCAAACATGGCCGCTTCCCAATTTGAGCCCTCTCCTTGTTCACCATCACCCATTAATACAAAAACCCGATAATCGTAACTGCGTCTTTTGGCAGCTAGTGCCATACCGGAACCAACTGGTAGACCGTGGCCAAGAGCTCCTGAACTAAAGTCAACACCCTTAAACTTTTTCATATCCGGATGTCCGGGAATAATACATCCCAAACAATTATAAGTGTCGAGGACGTCTTTTTTTTCAAAGCCTTTTTCAATCAAAGCACCATATAGACCCAAACATTTATGGCCAGCACTCAAAATAAAACGATCACGCTTTTGCCAATTCGGTTCTTCTACCTTAATATTTAAAACATCAAAATACAAGCTTGCTAAAATATCTGTCGCCGACAAGGATGGTCCGGCATGGCCATCGCCATTATTAATGACTGTCTTGACAATATGCTCGCGAATAGAATGTGCTTTTTTTTCAATAGCTTCTATCTCCATTGAATCACTCCTTTTAAATTTATCACTAACCACTACTAAACTAAAAATTCAGGCTACTATTTTGCACTTTTTTCTCAGATTAATTAATCCTACCTTGTTATAAGTGGTCATTACTAGTTCTTATAGTATTATATCGGTTGAAAAAGAATTTGTCAATTGTTTTTCATATAATATAATTAAGTTGTT
>CAZJGM010000170.1:0-1874 GCA_964545675.1 uncultured Lachnospiraceae bacterium
GTCAGGCTTTTTTGCTCGATTAAGACATTGGTTGATGGGATATAGCCATCAATAAAACTGGTATGGTCTAATTTGACTTGGTCCTCAAAACGAATAAAGTCGGCTGGATGCTTAATACCATAGACTTCATTTAAGAGGGAGAGCCAGAATCTGGCACTATCACCTTTTTCATAACCAATCCCTGCCCATTTTTGGGCAAATTCCTTTGCCGCTAATCGCTGTTCTGCTTGCCTTAACATTAGTCCACCCCTTCTTTATCCCATTTCGTCCTTATATCAACTTGCTTTTATGCTCTATAAAATATTGTACTTCCTTTGTTGATCTTTGTAAACACTTTATTGCCTAGGGCGGTGGAGACAAAAAAAGAAAGCCCCTGCGGGCTTTCAAATTGTGATTAGTATTTTTTAGGACTGGGCAAGGGCTTTTTCGATGTCCGGTCCAATTTTTCCGGCGTATCGGTGGGAGCATAACGCTTAATGACTTGGCCCTCACGGTCAACTAAAAACTTGGTAAAGTTCCACTTAATGGCCGATCCTAAGAGGCCTCCTTTTTCTGTTTTAAGAAAGGTATAAAGGGGATCTTCTGTATCACCATTAACATTTATTTTCTTAAATAAAGGATAACTTACATTAAAGTCTTCCTCGCGGATTCTCTTAATTTCCTCCTCATCTTCTGGGGCTTGGTTGGCAAACTGGTTACTTGGAAAATCAAGAATTTCAAGACCATCTTCCTGATACTTTTCATAAAGATCTTGAAGGCCTGAATATTGGGGTGTAAGTCCACATTTGGTCGCTGAATTAACAATGAGTAAAACCTTACCCTTGTATTTATCAAGAGAGACTTCATTGCCATTAATGTCTTTTACTGTAAAATCATAGAGTTTCATTATTTTTGTCTATGATCGCTTGACCATAGCCTCCTTTCAAAAATTAGTAGCTCTTAAATGGCATTCCATCCACCATCAATGGCAAGGTATTGGCCAGTGGTAAAGCTTGAAGCATCAGAAGCAAAATAAATGATGGCACCATCAAGTTCACCCTTCCTGCCCATTCGACCCATTGGGCAATAGGTTTTAAGGATTTGAGCAAAGCCTTCATCAGAAACAACGGCTTCTGTCATTTCGCTTTCAAAATATGACGGTCCAAGTGTATTGACAGTGATATTATATTTAGCCCATTCATTAGCCAAGGCTTTAGTCATCATCTTAACGCCACCCTTAGTTGTCGCATAGGCTGAAATAGGGATGCCAGGCATAGCCACATTACTATGGATTGATCCGATATTTATAATTTTTCCATATTCTTGGTCTACCATAATTTTCCCAACTTCTCTGGCAAAATAATAAACGGCATTTAAATTTACTGCGATCATTTTTTGCCAAGTTTCATCGGATTGTGTTTCGGCTGGTTCGGTTAATCCTATCCCAGCATTATTTACTAATATATCAATTCGACCAAAATGTTCTTTAACTTCTTTGACGGTTGCTTTAATTTGCTCAACATCAGATACATCGCATCGAATCGGCAAGACCTTGACACCAAGCTCTTCTAAGTCCTTTTTTACACTATTTAACTTTTCTAACCGTCTTGCTACTATTGCAAGATCAGCACCTTGTTTGGCAAGGGCTGTCGCAAATTGAACGCCTAAACCAGAGGAAGCACCTGTCACAATTGCAACTTTACCTTTTAAACTAAATAAATCATTCATATTTTTCACCCTTTCTAAATTTTTTGCTAACCTAAATTTTTGCTAGCCTAAATTATCCATTAATATATTATTACCCTAAAAATAAATTTTAAATCATGGGATTTTATAATCTAACTTTATACTATTTATAACTAGCCCTAATCAATGATCGAATGTTTCAAATCCAT
>CAZJGM010000171.1:0-1848 GCA_964545675.1 uncultured Lachnospiraceae bacterium
ATTTTTGCATGAAACAGACAGAAAATAATTGCCCACAAACACTTGACACTGACCATTATTTATTAGTGATTGAATACTTATCAACAATTTGCTATACTAAAAGCAATGACTTTTTAAATCCTGTTAGTAAGTGGATAACTATTGTAAACTTATCCACAAATCGCTTGTTTTTGTGGATAAGTTTGGGGATAACTTTATAATTATTCATTATTAGCCCCTTTAATTGCTAAAATAACCTGGGATAAATTATTTTTTCTTGTCCACATCTTTTAGAAAACCTTCTTGATTTATTTTAAGATTCACAGTAAAATAGTAAAGCTGTGTATAAATTAGCTCTTTATCCACATGTTAATAAAAATATACTTTGAAAGTGGAGGTTCCCATTTATGGATACTTCGTTTGAAAAAATATGGGATACTGCCCTAAGCATTATTAAATCAAATATCAGTCAAACCAGTTTTAATACCTGGTTTTTAAAAATAAAACCCCTTAAATACACTAGTAACACTTATTATTTTTTATCGGAAAATGAATTTGAAAAAGGCATCTTAGAAAGCCGCCACCTGCCCTTAATCACCAATGCCCTGGCAGAAGTAACCGGAAAAAATAGCCAAGTTAAAATTATTTTAAAGCAAGATGAATTACTCGAGCCTTCGCTCCAACCCTTTGAAACGATCAGTGTTGATAACAATGTCCCCCAAAAATTTTGTTCGATGAATCCAAAATATACTTTCGATAGTTTTGTTATTGGTGAAAACAATCGTTTTGCCCATGCTGCCTGTGTCGCCGTTTCTGAAGCCCCTTCGGAACGCTATAATCCTCTTTTTATTTATGGTGGGGTTGGCCTTGGAAAAACTCATTTAATGCAGGCCATTGGTCACTATATACTTTCCTATGCCCCCAATAAAAATGTTATTTATGTCTCTAGTGAAAAATTTATCAATGATTTTATCGATGCTATCCAAAATAAAACCAATACGGCCTTTATTAATAAGTACCGGTCTGCTGATATTCTCTTGATCGATGATATTCAATTTTTGTCCAATAAGGAAGCCACCCAGATTGAATTTTTTCATACCTTTAATACCCTCTACCAAGAGAATAAACAGATCGTCATCAGCAGTGATCGGCCGCCAAAAGAAATCCCCAGTCTTGAAGAACGGCTACGGTCGCGTTTTGAAAGTGGCCTAATCACTGATATTACTGCCCCAAATTTTGAAACCCGGATTGCTATCCTCAGAAAAAAAGCCGCCTCCTTTAACGATGAGATTCCTAACGAGGTCTTAAGTTTTATAGCCGATAGCATCCATTCCAATATCAGAGAATTAGAAGGGGCCTTAACCACTGTTTTTGCCTATTCTAAACTCCATAAAACCGACATTAATTTAGAATCCGCTAAAAACGCCCTAAAAGATATTTTTCGAAAAAAAGATGATATCATTGTTAGCAGCGACTATATTAAAGAAGTTACATCAAAATATTTTAATATCTCTGTTGAAGCCCTTAATTCCAAAAAAAGAACCAGGGCCATTGCCCTCCCAAGACAAGTTGCCATGTATCTAACCCGGGATATGACCGACTTATCCTTGCCTAAAATTGGGGCTGAATTTGGCGGGCGCGACCATTCGACGGTTATTTATGCCTGTCAAAAAATAAGTGAAGAAATGGATAGTAGTACTGATTTTAAAAATTTAATTATTCGGATTCAAAAAGAAATAAATGGCAACTAGCCTGTGGACCATTGGTCCTTTAGTCTTAACTTTATCAACACTTTATCCCTTGTGGATAAGATTTGCTTACGGCTTTAAAATCCCTTTTAAAAAGTTATCCACAGACTTCACAGCCCTT
>CAZJGM010000172.1:0-1796 GCA_964545675.1 uncultured Lachnospiraceae bacterium
ATCAAAAAAGCTCTTATCCGTGGATAAGAGCTTTTTAAAACCTTCAATCTAATAAAACGGGTTATTGTCCCAAGTAATGCCATGGTCATTAAGGAGTTGTCTAAGCTTAGCAAGGGTTCGCCGGTGGTAGTGGGATAAGGCACTAGGGGAGATCTTTAATTCTTTGGCCAAGTCTTTAATAGTTCGTTTCTGATAATAATATTCAATGATCAGCCACCGCTGCCTGGACCGCAATTGGTCTAAACATTTTTTAAGGAGATCATAAAGTTCTGTTGTGATAAGTGGGTCGATATCATCAACTGGCAGGGGCAGGGTGTCAAGCAGGCATAAGTCATTGTCACCGACCGGGGCATCGAGAGAGTCGGTAAAGCGAAAATGCTTGGCATCCTCAACGTAGTGGTAAAACATCTGGTCTTTTAGATAGGCGGCGAAGGGAACACCCCGATCTTGGTCATAGGTCTTGATCGCTTCAAGTAAAACAACCGCTCCTTCTTGGATAAAATCGTCTTTTATGCGATTCTCAAAGGTGTAACGCCGTCCCATTGACAGCATAAGGGGTTCAAATAATTTAATCAGGGCCAATTCCGCTTCTGGATCTTTTTTCTTCGCTCGAGTGATGGTCGAATTGATTAGCTTTTTCTGCATAATCACATTCCTCCTTAATTTTTTTGATGTCTATAAAGACACCTAGATCATATTCTAGCAAAAGTTGCAAATGTTTACAAGTCTTTTTTTAAAAACTTTTACACCTGCTAAAAAAGGGGCGAAAATCGCCCCTTGTCCTTATACCATGGTAAAGTCTTGAACGTCCGTGGTAATTAGCTTTCCTTCAACTTTTGAAAGCAGATCCATTTGATCGGGGGCAAAAATATTTTGCGTCAAAATACTATCCATTGCCCCATTCATTTGGGCGGCATCGATACTAGGATCGGCATTAGAAACCGTAATACTAGCATTTTTCCCATCCGCTCGTTTAAAAACCATCAGTGCTTTTAATTCAGCCATTGGTGTCCTCCTTTCTTAAATTTAAATTCCCCTAAATCGAGACTAATAGGCTCGATTCGACTAGAATCACTTCGTCCATGGTCGGCTCTTGCAAACTAGCAATGGCTTCTGCCACTGCATAAATGCCTTCGTCGCTAGCGTCAGCTTTGACGTTTGAATAGGTGCGTGATTTAATCACGTCTTTTCCATCCACTTGCCCGTGATTGGAACGAATTTGAAGCTTGTTGACTAAATTTTCCTTGGAAATTGCCATGTTCTCACCTCCTTTTTTGTGGTATAATGACAGATAGAAAAAACTTGGAAAAGATGACAAAAGAATTTTAATTTTTTGTTAAATTATCTATTTCTGGGGTAGTCATTAATGAGAGAGAAGCTTTTTGGCTCATAATGGGTTAAAAAACCGGATTTTTGTTACAATTGTTGTTTTTTAGAGAAAAGGTTGACTTTCTTTAAAAAAAACAGCGATTGATATTGCATTTTTTGCTAATCCGGTGTAAAATTCAAGGAGTAAGGCTCTTAATCATTTAGTGGTCTCGTAGTTTGGTAACCTTGCAATCTTTCTAACCTTTTGGGCAGAGGATGTTGCAAGCTGAGGTTTACCTTTGTAAGCAATATTATTTAAGAAAGGAGGAAGAGGGCGTTAGGCGGACTATTAAAAAAGAGCAGCATCCCAAATTTTTGCAAATTTTAGGCATTGAAGAGGGGAAACAAACAAAACAAATTCACGAACGGAGGAATTAATTGTGAAAAGAATTACAGCAAGTATTTTATCAGTATTGTTAATGCTTTCT
>CAZJGM010000173.1:0-1783 GCA_964545675.1 uncultured Lachnospiraceae bacterium
TTGATCATCCGGGCTGCTTCTCTGGTTGTAATGGAAATATCAACATCGGCAATACCCTGGTCATTACAGAGTTCTTCACGTTTGATCTCGTATTTTTTAGCTGTACAAGGCATAATTGAGACAACAACCATATCCTTAGGATCGATATCATTCATTTCAGCGTAGTGACTCTTTAAGAGTGCCCCCGTCATGTTTTGGGGTGATTTACAGGATGATAAGTGAGGAATAGCATCGGGATAGTACATTTCGATAAACTTAATCCAACCTGGTGAACACGACGTGATCATTGGTAAGACCCCACCCTTGGTGACCCGGTTAATTAGTTCTGTGCCTTCTTCCATAATGGTTACATCGGCCCCGAAGTCGGTATCAAAGACTTTATCAAAGCCTAAGCGTCTAAGGGCTGCTACCATCTTGCCGGTTACTGGTGTTCCCATGGGGTAACCAAATTCTTCACCTAAGGCCGCTCGCACGGCTGGTGCTGTTTGCACAATGACCGTTTTACTAGGATCAGCCAAGGCTTCCCAGACATCATCGATATTTGATTTTTCTTTAAGGGCCCCAACTGGGCAATTAATAATACATTGGCCACAACTGATACAGCCGACATCGGCTAAGGACTTGTCAAAGACTGGTTGAACTTGTGAGAAAAAGCCTCGTCCTACAGCACCTAATACAGAAACCGATTGGACCTGATCACAAACTGCTACACACCGCTTACACAAGATACACTTGCTCTCATCACGGACTACTGAGCTTGAAAAATCATCGATAAAGTGGCCAGACTTAATCCCTTCAAAGGGAATCTCACCAACCCCTAAATCGGTTGATAAGGTTTGGAGTTCACAGTTTTCACTACGAACACAGGTGGTACATTCCCGATTATGGTTGGATAAAATTAATTCTAGGTTAATCTTTCGGGCGGCTCGAACGGCTGGTGAATTGGTTAAGACTTCAATCCCTTCGGCGACTGGATAGACACAAGACGCTTGCAAGGCTCGTGCTCCCTTAATTTCCACCAAGCACATCCGACAGGCCCCAATTTCATTGATTCCCTTTAGATAACACAAGGTGGGAATGTCGATATTTTTCATGCGGGCCGCTTCGAGAACGGTCGTCCCTTCCGGAACTGTCATTTCTTGGTTATTTATTTTAAAGGTTACTTCTTTCATTTTTTTATTTCCCCCTTTTATGCCTTTGAAATTGCGCCAAATGGGCAGGCTTCAAAACAGGCATTACACTTAATACACTTGTCGGTATCAATGACGTACGGTGTCGTTTTAGACCCTGTGATGGCGTCCACTGGACATTTTTTCTTACAAATGCCACACGATTTACATAATTCTAAGTCAATGGTGTAGTCAAGAAGGTTCTTACAGACCCCTGCCGGACATTTTTTATCGCGGATATGGGCTTCGTATTCATCACGGAAGTAGTGAATCGTTGATAAAACAGGATTTGGAGCCGTTTGGCCAAGGCCACACAAGGCTGCTGATTTAATGCCTTCAGCTAGGGCTTCTAGGCGTTCAATATCGCCTTCCTCACCTTTACCATCACAGATGCGCTCTAAAATTTCCAACATCCGTTTGGTTCCAATTCGACAAGGTGGGCATTTACCACAGGATTCGTCTTGGGTAAAGTCAAGGAAGAAACGGGCCACATCGACCATACAATTGTCTTCGTCCATAACGATTAGACCACCTGATCCCATCATTGACCCAATTTCAACTAAATTGTCGTAATCAATTGGGGTATCCAGTAGTTCGGCTGGGATACAACCACC
>CAZJGM010000174.1:0-1783 GCA_964545675.1 uncultured Lachnospiraceae bacterium
CACATTTTAAATCCGTTCTACAAATATTACACGATTTAAGCTTAACAAGTATTTCACCAGGCCCACAAATCGGTTTTTTTACATCCTCTAAAATCATTTTTCCCGCTTTTTCAAGCACCATTCTTTTCATCTTAACACCTCTTTCTCAATTATTTTTTGAAAAAATCACATAAAAAAAGTCTACGCAAAATAAGCGTAGACTTTCCACATCTCTCAATATTTATTTTCAGGCAGGTCTTCTGACTCAAGTTCATCATCTCTGTCGCCTTCCCATTTACCAAACAGTGGCATTCTGACAGAAACTCCCTATTTACAGCGGCGGGCCCGTATAAGCTTTTCACTTATTTTTCTATTCTCCCCGAAGGGCACCTGAAAAAATCTATTAATAACCATATTATGACATATAATCAATAAGAATGCCATCACTTTTTCTTGATCGTCGGTGCTATCCAGTCGTTATTTAATACTTTCTCTTGCGGCAGGTAGATTCGTAAATGCAAGTGAAAATCATCTTGGGACACCGGCAACCAGTTATTTTCCATGGCGACGTCATTCGGCGGGTCTTTTGACACGACGATATCCAAGGACCCATCCTCATTAAAGTTAAGGTCACTCCGGTCATTAATCGAATAACGATTCAAGGGATTATCGATCAAGAAATTAGCCGAATTATATGCTGTAATCGACCAAAAACCTTGGTCCTCAGTTGGGGGAAGACCATCTTTTTCAAAATGAATGGTGTAGCTTTGACTGCCATTTAAAATCTGATCGTCTTCATCCTTATCCACTCGGGGGTAGATGGCCGCTTCAACCGGATTAGCCCCCAGGCCAGCCAAGGCAACAAGGGCCCGATAGCTATATTCCTTGCCAAACTCAGAGATTGGGTGACCCAGATAGGTCCATTGATTCATTTTAACAGTAAATTTTTTATTCTCCTCGCTAAGAGTCTTACCCAGATTTCCAATCATGTTTTTCCAGTTTTCTTCCCCATTAGATCCTAATATAGAAGAATCAAAGGTCTTATTTGGACCGACATTAATGGTTTCCATCAACTCCATAATCTCTTGGTCAATTTCTGCCGGGGGATTCTCAGCCATCAAACGATTAGCGGTATCAAAATAGTCTTGGGGTGTCATTGCCATAACATGATTAACGGGAACAAAATCAAATTCTTCATTATAAGCCCCTGTCGGTGGCGTGAAATCCTCGCCCGATAGATAAGCATCTAAGGGCATAAATTGATATTGCTGCTGAATGGCATAGACATTTTCCAGATCATCAACCCCTTTACACACGATTCGCCCAATGATCCAACCCATATTTTGCGGCATAGCCAGCTCAACTAGGTCGGCTGGGACTTCGCCTTGATAATCAGGACCGGTTAACAAGTAGGTGCGCGCTTCCTGGGTATCACCACCGGTACCAAGCAAAGCGACCGTATTGGTATAGGCATCCATTAGCTGAATGGTTGCAAAACGGTCTGTCTTTGGCTTAGTCAAAACCATTGGTGAGTCATTCAGATCAAAAAACACTTGGGAATAAAGGGTATCAGTATTGGGGGTGACAACGTCTAAGGATTTTGCAGTCGCTAGTCCTTGGCCGTGAACAAACTGATTAATGGGTGCTTGTGACCCACTTGGCTCAACCGTATTGGTAATTTTCTTTTTAGTTGCATCAACCACGAGTAGGGGTAGACTATAATTATAGGCTGCTTCAATTACATCCCAACTGACCTCATTAGCGGTCTCATCGGTAAGCGGAACGCTTTTCTCACCACAAGCTG
>CAZJGM010000175.1:0-1780 GCA_964545675.1 uncultured Lachnospiraceae bacterium
GCGACGGTCGGGTTTTCGGTTTTTAGGCTAATGGCTAGTGGCTGATTGATGGTGGCGATGGTGGCGATCAGGCCGGCAAGCTCGGCTTTGATGGCCGCTTGGTCGCCCAATGGCTGGCGAGATAAGTCTTTTTTTAGCATGGCTGAGAATGTCATGGGGACCTCCCTTTTTCACCTTTTTATTTCACATAGGTCTCAAAAATTCGCCGAGCCAGTAAATCAGCATCATGGCGGACATAGCCTTTTTCCATGGTCACAAAGTCCTCACAGATATAAGTGTAACCGGCCAAGGGTTTTTCTTCGAGTTTTACAGTGGCCGCATGGCATTTTAAGTATTTTTCTTCAATGCTAACCGGTAAGCAACCGGTATTGGCTAAAACATAGTCAAAGGGTCGGCCTTCGTCTTGGTCTAAGTGCTTTAAGATGGCCCGGATATGGTCTTCTTGGGAAAAGCCACAGGTTTCCCCGGGCTGGGTCATAATATTGCCGACATAAAAACGTTTGGCTCGGCTATCAAATAAGGCCCGAGCCACCCCATCGACCAAGAGATTAGGGATAACACTGGTGTAGAGGCTGCCTGGGGCAATAATAATCAGATCGGCGTTTTCAATCGCTTCAACGGTCTCACACAGGGCTTTAATGTGGCCGGGCTTTAAAAAAAGCTGGCGAATTGGGCTGTCTTGTTTTAAAACCTCTTTGGGTATGGTCGACTCCCCTTCAACAATGGCCCCATTTTCTAGGCTGGCCATTAAGTTCATCTCCGAAAGGGTAACGGGTAAGACCTGACCTTTGACTTGGAGGACATCGGAGGTCCGCCGAACGGCATCAAAAAAATCATGACTGATCCCACTCATGGCCGCTAAAAAGAGATTGCCAAAGCTTTGCCCTTGCATCCGCCCTTCAGGAAAGCGGTAATTAAATAATTCTTGCATAACATTCTCATCATCGGCAAGGGCTAGGATGCAAGAGCGAATATCGCCGGGCGGGAGGATGCCTAAATCTTCTCTCAGGACACCCGAGCCACCACCATCATCCCCAACCGTCACGATGGCCGTTAAGGCATTGGTATATTTTTTAAGACCTCTAAGGATCACCGATAAGCCAGTGCCACCTCCGATGGCAACGACCTTGGGGTTTCTAGCCCCGACGATGTCTTTTAGGGTAAACTCACGAATATATTCTTTCATTTCCATTTAAGCTCCTCCTGATTGGTGCTTTAAAATATCACGATGCTTAACCGTTACGTCAAAGCCTTGTTTTTCAAGATCACGGCCCAGCCAATTGGCAAAGCTTACCGACCGATGTTGGCCACCGGTGCAGCCAATGGCAATTTCAATGGTATGCTTGGAGACATTTTTAAATTGGGGAATGACGAAGGTTAAAAGATCCAGTAATTTATCATAAAAAATACCGGCTTCTTTAAAGGATCCAACATAGTCACGAACAGCTTGGTCATTGCCGGTTTTTGTCCGAAGCTTTTTCTTATAAAAGGGATTGGGCAAAAAGCGGACATCAAAGACATAATCAGCCCCCATGGGACTAGCGTATTTAAAGCCAAAGGAATAAATGTTGACCTTTAGGCGAACCGGCTTTTGGCCTTCTTTAAGCTGGCGGCCAAAAGCCTTTTTAAGGTCTTTAATTGTTAAATTAGAGGTGTCAATAACGACATCGGCCTTGTCTCGCAGGTGGGCTAGGCTTTTTCGTTCCTCTTGGATTGCTTCAAGAAGATTACCTGTCGACCCAGACAAGGGGTGGTTACGCCTAGTCTCTTGGTAACGAGA
>CAZJGM010000176.1:0-1768 GCA_964545675.1 uncultured Lachnospiraceae bacterium
CTTGTAAAATAGTGTTAGGGTAAAAGTTAAAAATCTTACCCGAATGTTCTTTGATAATTTTATACTTATTGTTCGGATTAATCAGAGACACTTGGATTTAAAAAGTTTAAACATCGTGTTATAATCTCCTTGTCAGAGAGATCGATGTGCATTCCTCCTGGATCCCTTTCTTATTAAAGGTTTATCCGTGAAAAAGCGTGTCACTCCACAGGGACGATTCGATGTTTAGCTGGTTGGGCACCTTCAGGTGTTACCCGTTTCAAATGCAAGGTTATTAGACGTTCTTTTAGTGGATGCTCTGATTGATTCAAACAGAAAGGTTGTGTTATTGTGTCTGAATTCTTAAATGATTTTATTGTTGGTATCGACGTTTCCTCAGAATTCTCTGTGGTCGCCATGCTAGAGCCCAATGGCTCATTAATTCGCAAACCTTTTCGGATTGATCATAATCCCACAGGGTTTCATAAACTCCTCGAGATTCTTAAAAAGGAAGAAGAGCGGCTAAAACAAAAGCCCATCTACTTCGTAGAATCTACGGGTATCTTTCATTTGCCACTCTTCTTCTTTTTGAAATCGAATGATCTCAAAGGATTTGTCCTCAATCCTCTATGTGTTCATTCTACCAAAAATTTCGATTTAAGGAAAGTGAAAAATGATGCAAAAGATGCAGAATCGATTGCCCGGCTGGCTAAATTTCAGAATGTGAAGTACTCGCTGGTTCCAGAGCCTCAGATTCTTGCTCTACGGCTATTACTCCGTGAGTATTATTCAATTTCGGATATGCTTACCCAACTGAAAAATCGCTTGTGTACCGATCTTTATCTACTGTTTCCAGGTTATCTGGATGTGTTTGGTAGTGCTTTTGGCAAAACGTCTTTGAAAATTCTCAGAGACTATCAAACACCTCAGGCTCTTCTTTCTGAAAATCCTGATGCATTGGCCCAAATGATTGCAAAAACGAGTCGTAAGGGGCTTATATGGGGACAGAAGAAGGTTGATAAACTCCTTGATATGGCGAATCTCTGTCTTTCAATGCCTATCGATTTTTCCATTCTTGGCCTTAAAATTCAGTATCATTTGGATGGTATTGAAACCTTCCAAGCTAATCTTGATGGGCTCAAAGAACAGATCACTGCCATGATTTTCAGTGATGGCTTTCCGGAAAAAGTCCGAAATGCCATTGTTTTGCTCGAAGCCATGCCGGGAATTGGGTTCTTGACTGCCGCCACCCTTATGGCTGAAATCGGTGATTTTTCACGATTTCACTCCCCTAAAGCATTGGTTGCTTTCTTTGGCATTGATCCCAGTGTTAATCAATCTGGCAAGTTTAATGGGGATCGTAACAAAATTTCCAAACGCGGCACGCGATTTGGTCGACGAGTTCTTTTTACAGCAGCTCTGGCTTCCATTCGAACGACCTGCAAAGGTGATCCGATTAATCCAATTTTAAGAGATTACTATCATAAAAAATGCCAGAACAAGAAGAAAAAAGTAGCCCTTGTTGCCGTTATGCATAAACTTCTCCACTACATTTTTGCGGTTCTCCGTGATCAAAAACCTTTTGAATTCAGGAGCCCCGAAGATCATCAATCCTGGCGAAGTGGCAACCATTCAGACCTCATTTTGATCGCTTAACTTAATCATTTCTATTTTATGATTTTTGGCCATTGTTCGGATTTTCTGATGGCTTGATTGATCACGCCCTTTTTATCGATCCTCATTTCTAAAAAAAAAGTTTTTTTAACGATTGACTTTTATTAGCTGGTCT
>CAZJGM010000177.1:0-1758 GCA_964545675.1 uncultured Lachnospiraceae bacterium
ATCCACTTAATGATTTTTTTATCGACAAAGCGAAAGATATCTAAGAAAAGCAAGTCGTCGGCTTGATAGTGTTCAAATAATTTTTGACCACCGATGGTGGCATAGACTTTCTCGGATAAATGATCAAAAGCCTGGCGGTATAGCATGCTATTCATCAGCTGATCCATAAAGGCAACCACCGACCCCGATTTACTCAATATATACTTGTCCATTGACGGCGGTAGGTCAATTTCCTTTTGGGCATAGGTTAAAAAGAGGGAGATAACCAGCTTTTCTAAGTTGGGCACTTCATCAACAAAGGCGAAATGATGACTGACCTGTTTCCAAAAGGCATCCAGCAAGCCATAGTTCTCAAACTCGGCTAAATAATCATTATCTTTTAAGTCGCCACTGGTCAGGACCAGGCGGAGGACCTCTTCAAAATTGGCAATCTTGGCCTTGGTCAAAGCACTTAAGATGGCAATCTCGATTAAGTCTTCAGTGTAAACATCAACCTGGAGCTTATAAAAGCGCTTGCTTCGGTCTTTGGCCTTAAAGAATTTTAAATACTTTTGCAAGACGGCCTTATACTTTTCATCGATCCCTAAATCAAGGGCTAAAAGAGAAGCCCGGTCGGCAAAAAATTCCTGCGAATATTTAAGCGTATCGGCCAGGTGATTGGCCCGGGCATCCCCTTTGGCAAAGGGGGCATAGATCAGATAATTGGACTCTTTGTCATCTCGCTCTAGTAAGATTTTTGTTTGAAATAGATTATTTGGCCTTAGCTGGTGGATCTTGGCATTTTTTAGTTGGAGGTTTTCAATGTCTCCTAAAAACTCGCCCTGATCATCGTACCAAAAAATAAGTTTACGGACTTCTCCCGTAAATCCTAAATTTAACCTGTCTTCAATTTGTTTTAAACTTAATTCTGCCATTCGGCCACCCCTCTTATATTTTGGCTAAGATCCCTAAGTTCTTGCCCTTTTCATCCACTTGAACTTTTTGATAATTGACCTTAACCCCATCATCCAAATCGATGGGAATCCGGGCCAGGGCCAAGTGGCCAATCTTTTCATCATAGTCCTTGCATTCCTTTAACTGTTTGGTCAATTTGACCAATTCTTTTTCGGCTGCAGCAATTTCTCTGGCATTTTTACTGTTGGCAATCTCATATTTCAAATTGTCCATCCTAAATTCATAGGCCTTTTGCACCTGGTGAAGATAATCGATCCGGACGCGGCCGGTCGTATCCCGGTCATAGCGGTGCATGTAGATCAGGGCCTTAAAGCCATTGCCTTTGCCACTGTCATAGAGCCAGTAGATGGGCCGTTTTTGGTAGGTCCGGACATGGTCCTTATAAAAGTCCTTAAGCAAATAATTGGAAAGGACTTCTTTCGGCGTCCCTTTTGTCCCTAGGCTATCAGCCATAAAGATCAGGTTTTCTTGGAGATTTTCTTCACCCAAGGCCACCCTGACAAAGTCGACCAAACGATTGACCAGGTCATCTTCAAAGTAGTCGAAGTCGGTGATGAGGACGACATTGTCTTTGACAGGGATAAAGGATTGGAATTGACCATCGTCCCAGTCGCCACCGGCATAGGCCAGGCCCTCTTTGTCTAGGGAGTAACGGCCAAAGATACAACCAACTGCGTAGGAGATAAAAGACTTGATGACCTCTTCTTTGGTTAGAATATAACGGTTTCCCTTTATATCGTCATCAATTTTATTTTTATGGTCGACTATCTTCGTGATGGTGATGTCACGATCGGATACTTGAGG
>CAZJGM010000178.1:0-1756 GCA_964545675.1 uncultured Lachnospiraceae bacterium
TTTAATTACGCCTTCACCCGAAGCCTCAATATAAAGTGTTTTTGGTTCATCGACATAAATTTCTGCTGCTAAAGACTTAAGGTTCAATAAAATCTCAATAACATCTTCTTTTACCCCAGTAATAGTGGAAAACTCATGAAGAACCCCTTCTATTTTAACTGATGTAACGGCAACACCGGGAAGTGATGACAGCATGATCCGTCTTAAGCTATTGCCTAGTGTTGTCCCATAACCACGTTCTAAGGGTTCAATCACAAAACGTGCTGATGTATCATCTTCTTTTCTATCAACTATTTCAATTACTGGTTTTTCAAATTCAATCATTTATCAAGACCCTCCTATTTCTTCTTAATCCAAACAATACCATGAGGGCTAATTGGTCCTGAACCATCTGCTTATTTAGAGTATAACTCAACAATGAGACGTTCAGCAATTTCAATATCTAAGTCTTCGATCGCTGGACGACCAATAACTTTGCCTGATAAAGTTTCTAGATCACTTGATAACCATGGTACGACAATACGGTTTTCTGTCGTTTCTACAATATCTTTGAATTTTTGTGATTTTTTACTTTTTCCCCGTACTTCGATTGTGTCGCCCTCTTTCACGATATAAGAAGGAATATTGACTTTCTTTCCGTTGATTAGAAAATGTTCATGATCAACCAATTGACGTGCTTCTTTACGTGATGAGGCTAGACCAAGACGATAAACGACATTATCAAGACGTGATTCTAAATGAATTAATAAGTTATGACCAGTCATTCCTTTTTGTTTAACAGCTATATTAAAGTATTCCTTAAATTGTTTTTCAAGGACGCCATAAATACGTTTTGCTTTTTGTTTTTCACGTAGCTGCAAGCCATATTCAGAGACTTTTATTCTTCTTTTTCCATGCTGACCTGGAGGCGTTGGCCGTCTTTCGAAGGCGCATTTATTGGCTGAATAACAGCGTTCCCCCTTCAAATACAGTTTTGTTCCTTCACGTCTGCATTGTCTGCACGATGGTTCAATATTTCTTGACATAATTTCCTCCTGCTATACTCTCCGTCGTTTAGGTGGCCGACAACCATTGTGCGGAATTGGAGTTACGTCTCTAATCAAAGTAATTTCCAAACCTGCTACCTGAAGTGCCCGAATGGCTGCTTCTCGCCCTGAACCAGGGCCCTTTACCATGACTTCAACCGTCTTTAGCCCATGTTCCATGGCTGCCTTGGCAGCTTCTTCGGCTGCCATTTGAGATGCATAAGGTGTGCTCTTCCTTGATCCCCTAAAGCCTAAACCGCCTGAACTCGCCCAAGACAAGGTGTTTCCTGCCATATCACTAATCGTTACAATGGTATTATTGAACGACGATTGGATATGTGCTTGGCCACGTTCAATATTCTTCTTAACGCGTCTAACTTTTCTTCGTGTTTTCTTTACTGCCATCTTTAAGTCCTCCTACTTCTTCTTACCGATGAGTCGTTTCGGACCCTTACAAGTTCGGGCATTGGTCTTTGTTTTCTGGCCTCGAACCGGTAATCCTTTTCGATGACGTATCCCCCGATATGATCCAATTTCGATCAGTCGCTTAATGCTTAAATTTGTTTTTCTGCGAAGATCACCTTCAACGGTATATTTTTCATCAAGTATACTTCTTAAATCACTAATTTCTGTTTCAGTCAAATCTTTAATTCTGGTATTCTTATCAATCTTTAATGCTTTTAAAATTTCGTTAGATCGAGAACGTCCAATACCAAAAATATAAGTTAATC
>CAZJGM010000179.1:0-1740 GCA_964545675.1 uncultured Lachnospiraceae bacterium
TTCATATACAACACCTCTTTTATTCTTCAGCTGAATCTTTTGTCGTTTCGTCAAGGTCGTTTTCGTCCTTGATCTTCTCAGGGGCTGTATAGCCGATTGTTTGATCATTATAAATCAGTTTTTCAATGCCATCACCAGGTCTAGGAATTACAATTGAGGAAAATACCCCTCGTCCATGGGCGCAAGCAGCTGTGGCCGCTTCAATTGCTGCTTTTACAGCTCCCACATCCCCAGCGACCTTAATGGTTGACATCCCATCACCTTTGCAGGCTTCATAGCCAATTAATCTTACATTTGCTGACTTTATCGCAGCATCAGCTGCTTCAATGGCAGTCCCGAGTCCAATTGCTTCAATCAGTCCAATCGCCTCTTTATTCACCTCAACCCCTCCTTATGACAGCTCTTCATTGTCCATGGTTTTAAATGGCATTCGTTTGACAATTCGCGCCGCATTGCTACCAAGGGCCCTTAAGGTTTCCTCATCGCTAAAAGACGGAATCATAAATAATGGCTCGTTTTCCTTTAATTTTATAAAATGTAGAACCACGTCCTTCTCGGTTACGCCTATTCCCACACCAAGGTGTGACAGCTCCGCACCTCGATAAGCAAGCTCAACAGAATTCAATTCTTCATTAATTTCAATCGAGTAAGGCAAACCTTCCTCTTCAATACCATAGATAATCTGATTTACCACACAGCGAAGTGCTGGTTTGTTCCCATGAAGTAACTTAATCTCCGGTTTTGGTGCGTCATAATTCATCCGCATTTTAGTCACCTTCTCCGTAGCCAAGAACAAGACCGGTTGCTACCGCATTTCGCGGCCCTTCAACCCCTCTAATATTGGCTCGTCCAGCGACAATGCTATATTTTGATAGGGCATCGGTTACCATTTGTGGAATTTCAAAATCAAGTGCTGAACCACCAACTAAAGTGACAAAATCAATGTCTCGGACATTTCCAGTCGGGCTGACCTGTTCCAGTGAGCGGATGGCATTAACAACAAAGACCTTCTTTTTGGCATCACGCCTAATTTCTTTGATCCGATCAAGGGATAAGTTTCCTGGGATCGGAATCATGCCTCCTGGTGCTAATATAACCACTCGGGCAAAGGTTGCCGGATCAAGCGGTTTATCATAGAACTGGACTGTTCCATCTTCATGCCGAATATGAAACAAACTCTCAACTTTAGCAAGAGCATACTTTTTAATATCATCAGCCATTCCCATATCATCAAAACCAAGTTCTGAAGCAATAAGTAAGGTTACCATATTGCCAGCTCCGGCTAAATGAATTGATTTCACTTCATTTGCATGATTAATAATCGCCGCATCAGTCGAACCAGCTCCCATATCAATAATAGCCAAGGGTTTATTACTGCCTGGTGTCGTTAGGGCCCCTAGGACCGCCATATCGGCTTCAACCCCACCAACTTCAACCGGAACATTTAGTTCTTTTTGAAGTTCGTCAGCGATCATATTCATTTGTAATTTATCAGCCTTTACCATGGCCGCAATACCAACGGCATTTTCCATTGAAAATTCCTCTGCAATCCCACCTTTAACTGATTGTGGCACAAAGGTATCAACAGCCAACAAATCTTGAATCTTGATGGCATCCGGTAATTGGTCGGTTAAATTTGACATAACCTGCCGGACTTTTTCAAGCATACCTCCGGCGTTTGTCCCAGCTTCACCTCTGATGTCTTCGATCGGAGCAACCGAACGAATGGCAGCCATAATT
>CAZJGM010000180.1:0-1740 GCA_964545675.1 uncultured Lachnospiraceae bacterium
TTTTATTACTGGAGACTATTTAATGATTACTGGGGGAAGCAACACATAACCACATTTTGGTTGAATGGATATGGAATTTAAGTTGATCTGCTTCTTTTAGGAATTAGATCAAATTTAAATAAATTTTTCTAATTTTCACCAAGGAGGTAAATTATGAACACGAAACCTTGTTTTATTGGCTTTGATTGTGGAACGATGGGGACTAAGGTGGCCTTGTACGATGTCGATGGGATGTGCCTTGCTGAAGCTTTCTCAGAAAACCAATTCTCCTATCCGCACCCAGGTTGGGTAGAAATGGATGCAATGGCTTTCTTTGAGAATATTGTCACTGGGATTACTGAGTGCCTTGAAAAATCTGGCGTTCCTGGTTCTGCAGTTAAAGGGATATCGTCAAGTGGTATTGTCGATGGCACTGTTCCCGTTGACGACGATTTTAATCCCGTAGGTCCCTTTATTCCCTATCTTGATATGCGGGCTCAAGAAGAAGCGGCGCAAATACGAGAAACCTGTGAACCCATTTGGGTCGAGCAAAGTGGAAAAACGGGCATTGGCCCTGACTGTGTCCCCATGGTTATGCGGTGGCTTTATAAAAACAACGTGCCCTATGCTCAAAAAGCTAAAAAATTCGTTAATATTTCACCCTTTGTTACTGGTAAATTAGGTGGATTTAAAGCAAAAGACGCTTATGTTGATTGGTCGATGGCATCTGGTTGGTTGGTCGGATTTGACTTAGAAAAGAATGATTGGTCGGAAGAACAATTTAAAATGTTTGAAATCCCGATGGATGTTTTACCAAATATTGTCGCCCCTTGGCAAGTGGTTGGAACCGTTTGCGAGGACGTTGCCAGACGGACCGGGCTAAAAGCCGGGACACCCCTTGTAGCAGGGGCAGGAGACTTAATGGTATCGTCTCTAGGAGCCGGTGTTGTTGAAACTGGAACCGCTTTTGATGTTGCCGGAACAGCGTCAATTATGACATTTATTACTGATGATATCAGTGCTGCGGTTAATAACAAAGTGCTTGTCACCAGTAAACATGTTTTTAAAGAACAACTTTGTTTATGGGGTTGTTTATCATCAGGCGGTTTTTCGCGCGGGTGGTATAGAGATGGTATTTTAAACTTAAAGGGTATTTCAGGAGCCTATCCGATGATGGATAGTTTAGCAGCTACGGTTCCAGCGGGGTCAGAGAATCTTTTATTTGCTCCTTATCTAACAGGAACCATGACACCATCTTGGCCTGATGCAAAAGGAACCTTTATGGGCCTAACTCCGACCCATAATCAAGCACACATTTGGCGTTCAATGATGGAATCGGTCGCATACGAATACTTGATGTTTATGCGATCATTAGAAAAGCAAGGCGTTTACTACGACCGAGTTATTGGTGTTGGCGGTGGTGCCAAGTCAAATATCTGGAATCAGATAAAAGCAGATATGTTTAACACCCCCTATACATTGATTTCTACTCAAGATACAGGGGCACTAGGAAACTGTGTTATTGCAGCTCATGGAGCAGGATATGTATCGGATATGGTTAAAACGGTGAAAGAATGGTCTAAAGAAGTGCGGACCTTCACACCACGACCGGAATACAATGAATATTATAACAAAATATATGATATTCGTGAGGAAATATTTAATGGCCCATTGGATGAAATCTTTAAAATGTGGTCAAGATTAGAAGCGATTAAGGCACCTAAATAAGAATTAAAAGACCACTTTGCTTGCAAAGTGGTC
>CAZJGM010000181.1:0-1739 GCA_964545675.1 uncultured Lachnospiraceae bacterium
ATCGATGTTAACCGGCTACTGTGCCGGATGGTCTTTAAGGCAATTGATAGAAACAGGGCTTGGTGGTATTCTCGGGAAAATTACGTCATCACCAGCAAAGCATCTTTCAACCTTATGTAATCAGATGGTTAATTTTTTAGGCATTATGCAAAATGAATGGGCTGGTGCCCAGGCTTTTTCATCCTTTGATACATACCTAGCTCCATTTGTAAAAGTCGATCAATTATCCTACAAAGAAGTTAAGCAATGCATTCAATCTTTTGTATATGGTGTAAATATTCCTTCAAGATGGGGGACTCAGGCACCATTTTCAAATATCACTCTGGATTGGACAGTGCCGAGTGACTTAGCCGAGTTAAATGCTTTGGTAGGGGGCAAAGAGATGGCTTTTAAATATAAGGATTGCCTCCAAGAAATAGAGATGATTAACAAAGCTTTTATTGAAATAATGCTTGAAGGAGATGCAAATGGTAGAGGCTTTCAATACCCAATACCAACTTATTCGATAACCAAAGATTTCGATTGGTCGGCTACTGAAAACAATAAACTGTTATTTGAAATGACGGCAAAATATGGGACGCCTTATTTTTCGAATTATGTTAATAGCGATATACAACCAAGTGATGTTCGAAGCATGTGTTGCCGATTACGGTTGGATTTAAGAGAACTTCGTAAGAAATCTGGCGGATTTTTTGGAAGTGGAGAAAGCACCGGATCGATTGGTGTCGTAACAATTAATCTTCCCCGAATAGCATATCTTGCCAAAGATCAGAATAGTTTTTATGCTCGTTTAGATAAAATGATGGATATTGCAGCGAGGTCCTTAGAAACAAAAAGGACGGTAATTACAAAGCTCCTAGAAGAAGGCTTGTACCCATACACGAAACACTATTTAGGAACGTTTAGAAATCATTTTTCTACTATTGGTCTGATAGGAATGAATGAAGTTGGTCTTAATGCAAAGTGGCTAGGTGATGATATGGCGAGTGTTAAAACGCAAGAATTTTCTAAAGACGTTCTTAATTATATGCGAAATAGGCTTTCAGATTATCAGGAAATATATGGTTGCCTTTATAATCTTGAAGCAACACCTGCAGAATCAACAACATATCGGTTGGCAAAACATGATAAAGCAAAATACCCTGATATAATATCAGCTACAGAAAAAGAAGATACACCTTATTATACAAATTCAACTCATTTACCGGTGGACTATACATCTGATCTTTTTGATGCCTTAGATATACAAGATGAACTTCAGACCTTGTATACATCGGGAACGGTTTTTCATGCTTTTCTGGGAGAAAAATTAACAGATTGGAAAGCAGCAGCAAAGCTAGTAAGAAAAATTGCCGGTAATTATAAATTGCCTTACTATACCCTATCGCCAACTTACTCTATTTGTAAGGTCCATGGATACCTCAATGGAGAGATAAAGATCTGCCCTAATTGTGGAGAGCAGACGGAGATATACAGTAGGATTACTGGCTATTATCGTCCAGTTCAAAATTGGAATGATGGTAAGCGTCAAGAATATAAAGAAAGAAGAGTTTATACGAATTAAAATACTTAGCAAATCGTCATGGTTGTTAAGTCGAAATTAAGAAATAGTCCGGCTAGCTTTAAACCTAGTGGGGCTATTTTTATTGCTAATTCTGCCAATGCAATCCATTACCATTATTTTATTTTAGGCAATTGTTATTTTGAAAGCTTAAGAACAAATTGTCGGTCAAAAGGAA
>CAZJGM010000182.1:0-1725 GCA_964545675.1 uncultured Lachnospiraceae bacterium
AAAAAGAAAATGTGTATTAGTTTTTATTCTAGTTCTTTTAAGGTATTTGTATTTAGTTTTTCAATAGATTTTAATTGCTTTTTAGCAAACTTATTTAATGTTAATATTCTTTCGGATTGTTCCATTCCTTGATCAATTAAAATCGCGTTATAATTTTCCATATTAGAAAGTATAAGCAATTCATTTATATTGGCATAATCTCTAATATTTCCTTTTGCATCTGGATTTTCTGATCTCCATTGTTTTGCAGTTTGTCCAAATAAAGCAACATTTAATAAATCAGCCTCATTAGCATATGTAAAGCCAACTTGTGAAGGAGATAGTTCAGGAACAATTAAATGTTCTTTAATTGCATCAGTATGAATACGATAATTAATTTTGGAAATTTCACGATTTAGATTCCACTCTAAGGATAATCTGCTATTTTCAGTTGATTTCAAGCGTTTATAATCTTGAATAATATAAAGTTTGAATTCAGGAGAAATCCATGATGCAAATTCAAAAGCAATATCTGAATGTGCATATGTTCCTCCATATCTACCAGATTTAGATATTATGCCTCTAGCATTTGTACGATCAATCCATTTCTTAGGAGACATTGTGAAAGCATTTAATCCAGCTTGGTTTCTAAACCCGTCGAATTCGACGGGTTTAAAATCTGGGTTATTAAGAGATTCCCATAAACCTAAAAATTCTAGGGTATCTCTATTTCTTAGCCAATTTCTTATTACATCATTAGGTTCATCACTTTTATACTTTGCAATATCAGTTAAAGATATAAACTCACTTTGATAATCTTCTGTATATATTTTTATTTGAAATCCTTTTGCATAAAGTTTATCCTTTGCAACTTTTCCACTCATTTTTTCACCTCACTTAATTTTATTATATCGTGATATAAGGGATTAACCGACAAATAGTTTTTGAAGATGATGAAGATTATCGATTGTTTCTTGAAATCCTTGCTGAACAGGGAGAAATTAGTTTACTTGAAATTTATAGTTATTGTTTAATGAGCAATCATATTCACCTCTTGCTTAAGCAAGGTCAAGAAGATCTGAGTACCGTTTTCAAGCGTATTGGAGCTAAGTATGTTTATTGGTATAATCGCAAATATAATCATCAGGGGCATCTTTTCCAAGATCGATTTAAAAGTGAGGTCGTCGAAGATGATCCTTATTTTCTAGTGGTTCTTCGTTACATCCATCAAAAACCTATCAAAGCCGGAATCACCAAAGATCTATGCCATTATCCCTTGTCGAGTTATCCTGAATACATCAATGGTCCTAGCCTTTGCACCCTTGACCAAGCCTTCAATTATTTTTCAAGTGATCGTCAAATAGCTCTTACTCTTTTTCAAGATTTTCATCAAAACATGGCTAAAATCAATTGCCTTGAATGGAATCAACGAAAAGTTTTAAACGATCAAGAAGCCATGGCTCTTATTATTGAATTATCTGGAATCAAGGTCCCGATGAGTATCGTCCTAAAGAACAAAAATATGCAGGATAGAGTATTTTTAGCCGTCCAACGGAGCTTTAGGATAATCCACTACCCGACCCGGCTCTGGATAGGCTACAGGCAGTTAATTTAATGAGAATCGCCATCAAACATAGGTGAAGTCGATTACGTTGTACTTTTTCTATATCCATTTTTCAACCAACAAGACCTTTCACTTCGCCTTGGGATTTGCAGTAGGTCACTTCCCCCGTCCCCACTGTCACA
>CAZJGM010000183.1:0-1721 GCA_964545675.1 uncultured Lachnospiraceae bacterium
AAAAAACTTTCCCCGTCCATTGATTATTTTAAAATAGCACTTGAAACAATATATGCTATATGCTATATTTAAAACAACTACATATTGTGTTTATAGGTTATTAAATAATATTGATATATTAAAAGGGAAAGAAGTGTAATCCTTCTACAGCCCCCGCTACTGTAAATGTGATGAAAGCTAAATGTCACTATCATTTTTTTGATGGGAAGACCAGTGAGTAAAATGATCATGAGTCAGGAGACCTGCCTATAAAAGTAATCAAACTTCGGTGGGAAGTGGTTGGATTATTGATTAGTCTTTTTGAGATTGTGATATATAAAACCTTTGCGCCTAAGCGAAGGTTTTTTTGCTGTCAAAATTTTAGTGGAGGATTAAGATATGACCAATGTCCTAATTGGAGGCTTACAAAAAACAACATTGATAGATTTTCCTGGAAAGCTAGCCTGCACAATTTTTACAAAGGGTTGCAATTTAAAATGTCCATATTGTCATAATAGTTCATTGGTTTTGCAAGAAAACAACAAAGCCAATATTTCAGAAGATGAGGTTTTTAAATTTTTAAGGAAAAGAAGAGGTGTTTTAGAGGGGGTATGCATAAGTGGTGGCGAACCATTAATACACAATAATTTAGCTGATTTTATGGTTAAAATCAAAGAGATGGGATATTTTATTAAGTTAGATACCAATGGATTTTTCCCCATAAAGCTTAGCGAGCTTATTAGGGAAGGTTTGCTTGATTATGTTGCCATGGATATCAAAAATTCACCTGATCATTATGAGAAAGTGACGGGACTTAATCATTTAGATATAAGAAAAATAAATGAAAGTATAAAGATTTTAAAAACAAAGCAAATACCTTTTGAGTTTAGAACAACGGCTGTAAAGGGAATTCACACTATAAGTGATTTTGTAAGTATTGGAAGATGGATTCCAGGATCCCATCGCTATTATATACAAAATTATGTCCATTCAGCAGATACAATTGCATCAAAAACTAAAGTAAATAAGCATTTAGAGACCTTTAGCAAAAAAGAATTAGAAATTTTTTTAGACCTATTAAAAAAGACGATTCCCAATGCTAAAATTCGCTAGCAATAGGGATAAAGCTATCTACTTAGCTGACAAAAAAACAGAAAAGAGATGTTGAAAAAAAGGAGAAACGAATGTATAAAGTTATTAAAAGAGATAATCAGCTTGTTGAATTTGATATTACAAAGATAACAGGAGCGATTGAGAGTGCTTTTCAATCAATGGATAAGCAATATCATAAAAGTGTCATTGACTTATTAGCAATAAGGGTGACAGCAGATTTTGAAGAAAAAATCAAAGATCATCAAGTCTTGGTCGAGGATATTCAAGATAGCGTAGAAGTAGTCTTGATTCAAGCGGGCTATGCTGATATTGCCAAAGCTTATATCTTATATCGTAAACAGCGTGAAAAAATCAGGAATATAAAGACGACATTTTTAGACTATAAAGAAATTGTTGAAAATTATATGGATGTTAATGATTGGCGAGTGAAAGAGAATTCAACCGTTACTTTTTCAGTGGGTGGGCTTATATTAAGTAATTCAGGGGCGATAAGTGCTAATTATTGGCTGTCGGAGATATACGATGAAGAAATTTCTAATGCCCATAGAGATTGTGACATCCATATACACGACTTATCGATGTTAACCGGCTACTGTGCCGGATGGTCTTTAAGGCAATTGATAGAAACA
>CAZJGM010000184.1:0-1685 GCA_964545675.1 uncultured Lachnospiraceae bacterium
AGCTTAGTTTTGACTAATATTGAGCAATATGAAAAACTGATAAAATCAGAAAATGAACTCCAGTATTTAAGTTATCACGATGGGCTTACGGGCCTATATAATCGTAATTATGTTAATGAATATTTAAGTGGAAATATTATGAAGAATTTTTTAACGATTTTCATGTTTGATATTGATGGATTGAAGTTTGTAAATGATACTTTTGGTCATTTAGAGGGGGATAAGTTAATTTCTGGGGCTTCTCAAGTGATCAAAAAATGTTTTAGAGAAACGGATATCGTAGCTCGGATTGGTGGCGATGAGTTTATGGCTATTCTCCCTGACTGTGAGCTAGAAAAGGCAGAGGGCTTTAAAAAAAGATTACTAAGCTTGATCAAAGATCATAACGATACTATTGAGGAAGATTGTCTTAAATTGAGTTTGTCTTCAGGCTTTGCGGTCACCAAAAATAAAGTTGAGACCATTGAAAAATTGATGCAGAAAGCAGATGCCTTAATGTATCAGGAAAAAAGAAATCGCAAAAATTGCCCAGTAAAAATTGACAATGCATAATTATTTTATTTAAGATCGATCACCTCTTTCAGTGATCGATACTCGTGAAAAGCGATAGTAATATCTTGATACGCTTCTTTAAGATTATTAAAGTTTTCATTTATTGCTTCAATCCCATCATTATAATAGGTGTTTTTATCGCTTAAATCATGTGTTCCAGGAGCTTGGAGTTCATAAATAGTGACAACTTCTTTTCCATATTTATTAGCAATAGCCACTTCTAGTTTGATATTAGTAATTTCTTTATCTTTATAATAATTCATAATAGCAATAGTATCACATCCTGATTTGATCAAATCGTCTAATTGCTTTGAAAACCCCATATTATCATAAAAATAAGGAATACAAAGAATCATTTTTAAATCATTCTTATTAGCTGTCTTATAAGCTGTTTTCATTCCAGTTACAAAATCATTCATGATTTGTTCATTGGTCTGATCATTCCAGTCTTCTAGGAGTTAGGCTTCAACATCAAAGATGATCGCTTTAATTTTAGTACCTTTATCTAAAGTGTTATTTATTTTAACAACCCGCTCAATTGCTTTAATCATTGGCCCACCATTTTTTTCTAGAGCCCATCGAGGATCGCCATCAAGAAGGTTTACTGCTATATCTGTTTTTTTTGCATCGAGTAAAAATATTTGAATGTCTTCCTGGTAGAGTTTTGCTGAAAAAATCTGATAAAGAGTATAAATATTAAGATCATTCATGGTTTTAAAAAGTTCGTTTCAAACTTAGTTAGGAATAATTTCCTAAAGAGGATAGAAGATTTAATGAGTTATTAAAAAAAATTGGAAAGAAAGGTCTTGCCGATGAAGGTGGAAACAGACTTATAGCTTCTGCTTATCAAGGCGAGATTGGCCTTGTTTTAAAATGAAAACCATATAGACAATAGCAACAAGACCAGCAATTAAGTAGGATAGGATATAACTATTGGGGTCGATGCCAATAAGGGGGCCAAGCCTTGCTTCTAGGCCCAGACCAATAGGTGCGTGGGCAATATAAGAGGTCACAATAAAGGTATAAAACATACCGGGTATTAGAGCAATCCAGAATAGTTTTTTCTCGCTTTTTAAATAAACTGCTTTTCCGTAGAAAAAACCGCCTAAGATAAAAAAAAGAGTCCAATTAAA
>CAZJGM010000185.1:0-1646 GCA_964545675.1 uncultured Lachnospiraceae bacterium
ATTGGTTTTAATAAAAAGTCATCAACCCGGGCTTTAATGGCTTGATGAGCAAAATCAAACTCGTTAAAAGCTGTGATTAAGATCACTTTTTTTTCATGATCTTCTTTTTTAACTGTCCGTAAAACATCAATGCCATTGATTTCTGGTATATTTATATCTAAAAGGATAATATCTGGATTTAACCGTCGAATTTCGTCTAAGGCAACCCTTCCAGACGATGCTTCACCAACCACCTCAATATTTTCACCATGCTGATTTAAAATAAGTTTGATCGCTTCAATTTCAAGATGTTCATCCTCTACGATAAATAATTTATACATTTATAATCCCCTTCCTTTTAATAATTTCCGGGGGATCTTAAGTGTAATTTCTGTTCCTTCTCCGAGGACAGCACTTATATCAACCCCATAATCATCACCATAATAATACTTTAACCGCTTACTCGCATTGTTAATGCCAATTCCGGTGTTTTTAGCATTTTCACCTGATTCATAGGTTCCATCCAATACTTTTTTAATTTTCTTATCGGATATACCAATGCCATTATCGATAATTTTCAAGATCACAATATCTTTTGATTTTTCAGCCGTTATCTTAATTTCTCCCCCTTTTGCAGTCGGTTCAATGGCATGAATAATGGCATTTTCAACAAAGGGTTGGACTGTCATAAAAGGACAAAAGACCTCTTCTACAGCCTCATCAATATCAATCAGATACTCTAGCCGCTTACCCATCCGCATCTTTTGAATGGATAAATAATTTTGAACATGGCCCATCTCTTCTTTAAGGGTGACCATATTATTCTTATCCTTTTTCAAGGTGTAGCGCATCATATCAGAGAAAGCATAAATCATATCTTGGGTTTTATCAGCTCCTTCAAGGAGGGCTAAGCGGCCAATGGTATTTAAGACATTAAATAAAAAATGTGGATTGATTTGAGCCTGAAGAGCTTTTAGGTCTGCTTCTTTTAATGAGGCTTCAACCTCACTCCGAAGTTTCACTTCTTCCATCAACTCAAGGTTTTTATTATGTAACTCTTCTTGAATAATATGAATCATCTGTTTTTCAACCAGATAATTAGCAATCGTATACAGTAAGTTCGCCGATCCCTTAACTTGGTCTAAACTTGTTTTTACTGTTTGCCCATATAGTTTTTGGATCTCTGGATCATAAGAAAAATCAGTCAAGTCTTGGCTAGTCCCTAAGGGCAAGTTCTTCATCTCCGCCTCATCAATGCGAACTTGACCCGCTAGTATGGCCCCAAGATAATTACCTTTTACCATAATTGGTACAGCTAAATCAATTAAGCCCCCATGGCAGACATATATAGAAGGTTTTCCTGAACGGGCCGATTCAATTCCTCCATGGGCATCGGATTGGTAGCAATACTCGCGATTGCAAGTATCTTTTCTGATGTATTTGCAAAAATCGGAAAAATTACTATATTCGGTGATTGGATTTCCCTTATAATCAACGGTTACTGCTGCTAAACCGGTTGCTGCCGAAAACGAATCTTGTATTTTTTGTAATATTTCAACATCAATAATGTCGGTAATTTTTAATAAAACGCGCATATAGCATCACCTCTAAATATCTGTGTCCTTTTTAAAATTTCTAGTTGCCTATATTATAGCATAAAGCTTAGA
>CAZJGM010000186.1:0-1643 GCA_964545675.1 uncultured Lachnospiraceae bacterium
AGTTCTTTCATGACCTTCATCTTGGGCATGAATTTGGAGTAGACTATGACAGGCACTACTACTCCTATTTTATACCATTCCAGACGATAAAAATAATCGATTCCGGGTTCTGCTTGTTCAGTTTCGAAATAGCTGCCTATGGCACCAATTATTTCTGCGGGATTAAACATTTTTTGCCGGTTAAGCAAGAATTTACTGGCATACATCGGGAAAAGCCTTTCGTTAGTTAAATTATAGAAGCGTCAGTTTCTCTTTCAACTGAAGTTTGTGAGTCAAAATCTACCATTGAGCCATTTTTTGCTTTCTTACCTTTAAAAAAAAGGAAAGCCATGAAAAATTCAAAAAAAGCCCATATTTTAAAAAAATGATAAGCGATTACAATAATTTTATAAGGATAGCACAAGTAATTATCATGCACTTTAGATTAGAATAAGGGTAGTAAAGAAAGAAATTTTGAATAAGGAGGATAAAGCTTATGACAAACGAAGCTTTAGGCATGATCGAAACGAAAGGATTGGTTTCAGCCGTTGAAGCAGCTGATGCAATGGTTAAATCAGCAAATGTTGCCTTAATGGGTTATGAAAAAATCGGTTCTGGACTTGTAACGGTTATGGTTCGTGGTGATGTAGGAGCTGTTAAAGCTGCGGTAGACGCAGGAGCTGCTGCTGCTGATAAAGTTGGCCAGGTTGTTTCAGTGCACGTGATTCCAAGACCACACGGCGATGTGGAGAAAATTTTACCAAGTCTATAATAATTTATAATTACGGAGGTGTAAGTTAATGAAAGATGATTTAATGAGCAAATTGATGGATGAAGTAATGAAAAAGATGGGCGAAGTTGAAGAAACAGGGACTGTCGCAGCGGCTACTGGTGTATGCGGTTTAACCGAATATGTTGGAACAGCCGTTGGAAACACGATTGGCTTTGTAATTGCTAATGTTGATCGAACCTTGCATGAAGCAATGAAAATTGACCCTAAATACCGATCAATCGGGATTTTATCTGCTCGAACAGGCGCAGGGCCACAAGTTTTTGCAGCTGATGAAGCCGTTAAAGCGACCAATTGTGAAGTTGTATCTTGCGAATTTGCCCGAGATACCGAAGGTGGCGCAGGCCATGGCTCTTTAATTATTTTCGGTGCTGAAGATGTATCCGATGCAAAACGGGCAGTCGAAGTTGCTCTTAACGATCTTGATCGGACCTTTGGCGATGTTTACGCAAATGACGCTGGTCATTTAGAATTCCAATATACTGCTCGTGCAAGTTTTGCTTGCAATATGGTATTAGGTGCTCCAATTGGAAAAGCCTTTGGAATCATCGTTGGTGCTCCAGCAGGAATTGGCGTATTAATGTCTGATGCGGCTCTAAAAGCAGCAAATATTGAACTTATCGGTTATGCTTCTCCAGATAATGGTGGAACCAAATATTCAAATGAGTCAATGATCTTTGTCTCAGGTGATGCAGGAGCGGTTCGGCAAGCTGTATATGCTGCTCGTGAAGTAGGAAAACAAGCACTTGAAGCACTTGGCGGTCCTGCCTCATCGGTAACGACTCCTTATATCTAAGGCGTTGTCGGTTTGTTGAGAACAAAAGGAGGAATGATGACGATGAAGTCAAAAAGATTTGAAGTACTAGCAGCACGT
>CAZJGM010000187.1:0-1636 GCA_964545675.1 uncultured Lachnospiraceae bacterium
GGTATTTCCGGTTGATAAAGTACAATATTCATAGCTCTCCCTTAAATCATTCGTTTTTCTCATTTATTCTACCAGAAATTAGCCCCTGCTTGAAGGAATATAAAGAGAAAAAATAAAGATTATCCAATTCTTAAATAATTATTGATTCCTGCTGACTTAAAATGGTATCCTATCATTAGTCGAAGTTTATTTTAAATTAATTTCTACATCATTAATGATAAGGAGCACTTATGAAAAAAAATCTTAAGAAGCAATTTTCTTGGCTAGTCGTTAGCGTCATGCTGATAGTCATGATACCGACCAGCACTTGGGCTTTGGAGCCTGAGCCAGCAATGGCCCCCTTAAATCCCGATTTTATCAAGTACTGTGATGATTTAGAAGCCGGAAGTCTTAATACGGCAAACATTGATGGGTATTCTCGTGGTTATATCCCGCCACCATTCAAACCCCAACCGACAAGCCCTAACACCGCTCTAACCCAAGAGAGGAATTTCCCAGAAACCTTTGATCTTCGCACCTTAGGTCGGGTGCCACCAGTTCGCAATCAAAAACCCTACGGCAGTTGCTGGGCATTTGCAGCTGTGGCTTCTTTAGAAACCTATCTTAGTCACGAAGAAGAGGTCGATCTTTCAGAAAATAATATGATGCTAAATCATGGTTTTGATTGGGGTCCTGATGACGGTGGAAATGCCAATATGGCCGCTGCCTACCTAACCCGCTATAGTGGTCCCATCCGCGAAAGTGATGACCCTTACGGTTCTGTCAAAAAAACTGATTTGCCCCCCCTTTACCATATTCAGGAAGCTAAATGGCTTTCCGATTCCTCTGCGACCATTAAACAAGCCTTGATGGATGGGGGCGCCCTTTATGATACCATGTATTCTAGAGCATTTACTGACGAAAAGTACTTCAATAAAGAACAAGCCGCCTTTTACTATGATGGTAGTGAAAGCTCTGATCATTCTATTAGCATTATCGGCTGGGATGATAACTTTAGTCGGGAAAATTTTAATACTATCCCACCCAGTGATGGGGCCTGGATTATTCGTAATAGCTGGGGCGATGAGGTTCTTGACGGGGGCTATTTTTACATGTCCTACCACGATACCTACGCCGGTAGCGATGTCACCGCCTTTCATAATGCTGAAAGCACCGATAATTATGATCGCATCTATCAATATGATCCGCTGGGCCTGACCTCAGCGATCGGCTATCCCTATGAAGATAGCGCTTGGGCAGCCAATGTTTTTTTAGCCCAAGCCAATGAAAATCTTAAAGCAGTCAGTACATGCGCTGTTACAGCCGACACCACCATCGATATTAAGGTCTATACCGGTCTAAGTGATGACCAGCCCAATTCTGGTCATTTAAGACTAAGTCAAACTGTCACCTTTGAAAATGCTGGTTATTACACCATCGAACTCGATAGGCTCGTTCCCTTAGTTGCTGGCGAAAAGTTTTCAATCGTTATGAAATACCAAAATTCCGGTAGTGAACATCCCATTCCCATTGAAAATCCGATTGAGAACTATAGCAGTCAAGCCACTGCTAACCCCTTAGAAAGTTTTATTAGCTATGATGGTCATCAAAACTGGCGGGATATTTCTCAAAAGGCTGACACGAATGTCTGTATCAA
>CAZJGM010000188.1:0-1620 GCA_964545675.1 uncultured Lachnospiraceae bacterium
TTGCCAGTCTTTTTCTTGGTCTTCTGCTTCAAATTCCTCGCAAAAGACGGCAAGAGATCGGATTCTAGCCAGCAAGGGAATTTCCCTCTCTTTTAAACCCCTGGGATAGCCACTACCATCCCATTTTTCCTCATGAGCTAAGATACACTCAGCAATACCACTTAGGTCCGGGACTGCCTTGGCAATCCGATAGCTATTTTCTGGACAAAGACACGTCTTTTTATCCGGCTTAGTTAAACCCTCTTTTACCAACTTCGTCTCTTGACTAATAATTTTGCCAACATCTCCTAAAGTTGACAGCAACTCTAATCTCTTAAGGTCTTCATCGGACAGTCCAATGGCTTGGCCCATTTTCCGAGAAAGATCAACCCAGCGTTGCCCCTTTTTTTCACGATCAGGTAACTTGTTATAAAGAACTCTTTTTAAGCTTGCCATAATTTGAGCATTCAAGTCGGCCTTCTTTTTATTTTTTACCTGATACATCTCTTGGTCAGCCACATGTAAAATCGCATCGAAATCATCATGACTGTCGCTTTTGCAAGCCATTCCCATAGAGATACTCAGATAATGAGCCTCATCTAAATTTTGCTCATTATACTCATCAATCTGGCCGTTAATGCGGTCAATCAAATGTGCGGCGTCATCCTGGCCGGTTTGCGGTAGGATAATATAAAATTCATCGCCCCCCACCCTGGCAATAATATCCGTTTGGCGAAAAAACTTTTTAAAGAGCCTGGCTGCTAAGGTCAAAATCAGATCTCCCTGGTGGTGGCCAAAGGAATCGTTAATGATTTTAAGGCCATCGATGTCGGCTGAGATCACCGAAAGAGGGAGATTTTCTTTACTATCCACTTCCTTTTTAACCCGATTAAAATATGTGCGGTTATAAAGATTCGTTAATTCGTCGTGATCATTGAGGTAGATAATTTTTTTCTCATAACGCCGCCTTTCCGTGATATCGTGAAAGTTAATCAATACACCGGAAATAACCGGATCGTTGAGTAAATTTATTAAGGTCACTTCTAAATTTTTTATCTCACCATTTTTGCAGCAATGTCGCAGTTCAATTATTTTCTTTCGTCTTCCACCCTTTAGGAATTTTCTAAAACGAAGGACGATATCATCACGGTCCTCTTGGTAAACTTTTTCAGCCAAGGAACGATTAAGGATTTCCGCACTTTCCCAGCCATATAATTCACTCACATTAGGACTAATATATTTAATCATTCCTAAGGAATCGGCTATGACAATCACATCAACAATATTAGCAATCATTTCTTTATAGCGTTTCTGACTGGTGGCGACCTCCACATTGGCTTCTTTAATGTGGCTGGCTTGCTTCTTTAAGCCCTCAAACATAATGTTCATCAATAGAAATGAGGCAATGCTGTAGAGTTGAACAATGTAGATATTAAGTAGCCAAGTCGCTTGAAGGAGACCAATGGCCTTATCATCAAAGATACCGGCAAAAAGACCGACCGTCAAGGCGGTAAAGGTAAGGATATTAAAGACCATAAAGCGCCAGGCAATTTCTTTATCGAGGAAGAAGCCCGCTAAAATTAAGGCCCAAAAAATCAGGACAAAACCACTTCCAGCACTACCTGTTTCAATTAGGATAAA
>CAZJGM010000189.1:0-1614 GCA_964545675.1 uncultured Lachnospiraceae bacterium
AGGGAGTTTAAAATCTGGTGCTTTTTCACCAATACGTATTAGATCATTCATTTTTTACCTCCATATTTATAGTATAAATAATGGTATACCCCTAAATGCCTCTCAATAATCAAAAAGATGATGATCATTAAATCACACTTAAGCATTCACTTAACGAAATTCACGTTCCTCTTTAATAATCCTTCCTTCTGTAATTTGATCAATATAATTTAAAACTTGATTTGATAAACGATCAGCCATTTTTTGCTCATTAGAAACACAGACAATCCCAAGGATAATATGTTGATGACGATCTTGATCTTCTATTTCAGCTATTGAGACATTGAATTTTTGTCTTGTCTTAGCAATCAAACTTTTTACAATCGACCGTTTCTCTTTAAGAGAATGAACCCATGGTACATGAATATGAACTTTAACAGCAGCAATAATCATCTTATCTCCTTTTTAAATCTTTACTTTTACTTGAAAAATTATAAAGTCCAAAACCTGTTAAAATCACAATGCCACCTAAAATAGTCCCCAAATCTGGTTTTTCATTAATAATTAAAAATCCCAGTAAAGTTGTGATAAAGGGCGTTAAAAACATATAGTTGCTTACTGAAGCGGTCTCTTTTGCTAAATAAATGGCCTTAGACCATGCAACATAAGCAATGGCACTAGAAAAAAACCCGAGAATGATCAAATATAAAAACGAAATAGGAGGAGCTGTTGCGACTTCTTGAAGGGATTGGGGTACAAAAATAGTCAGCATCAAGGTTCCTAAAAAAACACTATAAGTGGTTGTCTCAAGAGCAGTATAGGTTTTAGTTAATCGTGATTGAATAAGATTATAGCAACTCAGTGAAGTCGCCGCTAACAATAGCCAGAGAATACCAGTGTTTATCGAAAAAATACCATTGTAAAGGGTTAGAATTAAAATACCGATAAATTCAATTCCAATTGCTATCCATTGAATGGTTTTAAGGCGTTGTTTTAAAAATAGCCGACTCAGAAAAGCAGTAATAATTGGTGTTGTAGCAATCATAATACTACTTGTCGATGCGGAAACACTTTGAGTCCCCTTGTTAAAAGTGACCATGTAAATAAAAAAGCCAAACGCTCCAGCGGCTAGTAAATACATTAAATCATCGCGATGAGGAAGTTTCATTTTTGTTATAAAAACAAAGGTTAATAAGCATATTGAAGCAATTAAATAACGAAGAAATCCTAGTGAAAAGGGTGAAAAATGTTCTAAAGCTAAGCGAGTATAAACATAGGCGAGCGACCAGCAGAGAATAGTAATTGACGCATAAAAATGATAACTTTTCTCTTTCATTTTTTATCAATTACGCCATCTAGCGTTAAAATCACTTGGTCCAAATCATGCCTTCGCTCTCTAAAAATACCCCCTTTAATCCCTTGCTTTGAAAGTATATCCAAATCAAATTGATTAGCTTTTTCAATATTTTTTTTAAGCGTCTTTCTATAATAAATCTGACTTGCAGTAACCTTGTCTCTTATCATATTATCCTCCAATTAGTCTTATTTGAAATAGGAATTACTTGTGTTACGCAATTGATAAAGCCTAATCTTTGTCCGATTCTACAGGCATAAAAAACAATCGTATATACTTTC
>CAZJGM010000190.1:0-1588 GCA_964545675.1 uncultured Lachnospiraceae bacterium
ATAAACCTTTATCCTAAATGATTTATAAAATCCGCATACTAACCAGATCTTTAATGGCTTTTCGCCCAGGATTCAATGAATACTTTGATAATGCAAGAGATCCTTGATTCGGATAATCATAACCCTTTCCGATCAAGCGGTTTGCTTCTGCTGCGGATAATCCCTTAATCACCGGTTCACATAAGTGTCCTGGCAGTTCCATTGTCGCATAACGATTAATCATCCGATTTAATGTCCCACTCATTCTTAAGCAGAACAGTTGGGCTAAATTTTCTGCCCCCCTCTTTGACCAAGATGCCCGTCGTTTTTTCATGCGAATGGCAAGAGTCCCCATGGTCGCTTCCATCGTTCCCATTGGAACGTCTTTAACTGACTTTAATTGGCTCTTTGTATCAGACTTGACCTGTTCCACCCAAGGACGTAAACCTTCACGATTTTGGTCGAAATAATCAATTAATCCACCGAGTTTTTCCTGTTCTTTTTCATCCTCAGTCAAGAGGAGAATCCCATTAAGATACAGCATCATGTCGTCAATCTGATGATTCTTTAAATAATTAAAAACAACCGCTTGATCCTTTCGATCACGGAGACATTCTCTTGCTTTTTTATTGCGATGGAAGGGATCCAGCTGATAATAGATCGCTGGCCCATCGGGCTGACTGCTGATTCTTTCTTTCGTCTGTTTAATCCATGATGCCCCATCCCCATTGAGTAAGCGGACTTGCACCTCATCAAGATTATATTTTTTATTAAAATAAATCTCTTTTGAGTCAAAGAATTCGCTACTTTTTTCAAAACTCGCATACGCTACTTTTCCAGTCACACGTCGCCTTTTATCGCTGGCCGTTTTAACCCCATCATAACAAACAGCGACTTTCAGTTCGCGTTTACTGCGTTTGCCTTTCCCACGGTCCTTTTTCTGCATATTCACATAAATTCCATCTTGTTCTTCGAACAAGGTATCCACGACTTTTTGGTCATCAAAACAAGATTGATCGGCATCGCGTAGGTCATTCTTTATTTTTTCACCAAGTTGATTGGTCACATTCCAGACCCCCATGTGGCTGATCGATTGACCAGTGCATGTACTAATGGTTTTAGCGGTTTCCCGGTAGGATTCATGCATGATGCGATGGGTGATTTTCTCAGCTAAAAGCATACTAATGCTCCCAACCGTATCCATCCCCATGGCCTCATCCAGCAGATAACGATACGCTTTTGCCCCATCGTCTAAGTGCATTTCATAAAGATTTCGCTGATACTCAACCTCACCCATAACCGTCTTAATTGTTCGTTTCCGCTTGCCTTTATGACGATACGTTTGCCGATTTCGACTGTTCATCAATTCACGATCAGCATTTTCTAGGATATCTTTAATCATGTCACACCCTAATTCACAAACAATTTTATAAATTTCTTCTTCTAAACCCTTGAAATTTTTCTTATTTCCGTTTAAACTCATCTTACATGCAATCTCCTTTGCTTTTTCTCTCAAAGATAGTTTAAGGTATAGTTTGCATGTTGGGAAGGAGTTTTTTAGCTTCTTCCCTATTTTTTTGTTTTTTGCCTACAATAATTATATACTGTG
>CAZJGM010000191.1:0-1578 GCA_964545675.1 uncultured Lachnospiraceae bacterium
GATATTTTCTTTCAAATAAGATTCAACTATCATAACCAATTAAACCACCTCCTAACGTAACACTTATCACTTTAAATATAACACTTATCTTGTTATATTGCAAATCATTTTTATTATATTAGATTTAATTTAACATTTTATTAACACAAGACTCGCTATGAATGGTTTGATAAACCTTTCTCAGTGGGAATCCAACCCACTATATGATCGCCCTTATCTTGCGCACTGTCAGGTACTACTAAATCACTCTCTCCAATCACTCTCCAATTAACGATAATTACCGACGATCTACCACATCAAGACAAAATAAAAAATAAAATTATTGACAATGGCAAATATTTAGTTTAGACTAATTATAGTGATGTAATACAACGTTGTAATACATCAACTACATCGCTAAAATTTAATCTAATAATCTAAGAAAGAGGTAGCAAGGATGGCAACATTAACAGTACGTTTGAAGAAAAAACAGATGGACCAACTTGAAAAAACAGCAGCGGATCATAATAAAACAGTAACAGAATATGTTATAGAACGGCTTGAACTTAATGATCCAGTATCTGAAAATACTCTTACTCAAGAGAAAGTTCTAGAACGCATTGAAAAGTTAAGACAAGGCGAAACTTTCAGCCTTCCTGATCTTTTTGATTCAAAAGAATGGGAGAAATTCACTAATACAGTATCAGTTGGACGTGTATTTAGAATTACATCGAAGAAAAAGAATAGTGCCGTGTCACGAGTTGCGGAATTTGTTGATAAAAAATCAGGAAATCCTGCTGTTTATAAAAGAAAGTGAAAAATAAAAATTTTTTAAATTATAATCAAAAGATCTCTTCCAAGATAATGATAAACTCCCTAGTGGTTTTTCAAATCACTAGGGAGTTTATTTCTTTATTATCTCCTAAATATAGCCCAAAAGGGGCACTACAACCCTGTCTCCCCTATCACTCCGATGTTATTAAATCGCTTAATTTATCATCCATTACTTCAAATGTATTTGTCAATTGAAATATGCCATTCACGGTGGTTGTCAAGATAGTTGGCCGTTTTAACTAAAATAAATTTTAAAAGTAAACGCTTTAAGTATGGCTTTAAACGGGAAATTGAAACACTTCTAAAAAGTGAGTAGATTCTAGTTTTAAAAAGTTGAGAAATGGGGTATAATGAAGAGAGGTAGGTGATAGAATGAGAGTACAAACACCACATGATAAGTTTTTTAAAGAAACATTTGGAAAAGTAGAAGTAGCAAAAGACTTTTTAAATAATTATTTACCAGAAAATGTAATGAATTTAATTGATATCAATACACTAGAACCACAAAAAGATAGTTTCATAGATAAAGATCTTAAAGAAATATTTGCAGATATGCTTTTCAAAGTGAACATCGATAGTAAGGAAGGGTATATTTATTTTCTGTTTGAACATAAATCTTATACGAGTAAGAACATTTCCTTCCAACTGCTAAGATATATGATAGAGATTTGGGAAGCACGAATTAATAATGAAAATATAAACGAATTACCAATGATAATACGAATAGTAATATATCATGGGAAAGCAAATTGGAATATAAATTCT
>CAZJGM010000192.1:0-1504 GCA_964545675.1 uncultured Lachnospiraceae bacterium
ATGCACTTAGACGATGGGGCAAAAGCGTATCGTTATCTGCTGGATGAGGCCATGGTTGAAGTGGTCAGCACTTTTTACATGCCCTTCCCGGAAACTGCCATGTCAAAAAACCCTGAGACCTTTGGTATTTTTGTGAAAGATGAAAAATCACTGACATCAGTGGGCGATTTTCCGGTGATTGAAACGAAAAGCCTGACCATTGAAGAGATTTGTGGAGCTCGAGATGAGTTTTTTGAAACGACGACCAAGCTGATGCGAAAAATGCTTAAAGATGGTGACATTCCTGACCAGGTGATTCTAGAAAGTTATACTCTTAGTGAAAAGTATGGCTTTAGCGGAATATGGATAGGAATTATCCGAAGACGATATTTGGGAATTGCTTAAACAAGTAGGAATGGATGAGGAAGTAAGAGAAATGCCCATGGGCCTTAAAACGATGGTTGCTGAGGGAGCCGGAACCTTATCTGGGGGACAACGCCAGAAACTCTTAATTGCCAGAGCCATTGCCGCTAATCCAGCGATAATCTTTTTTGACGAAGCAACCAGTGCCCTCGACAACCAATCTCAAAAAATCGTCTCAGAAAGCTTGAAAAAGATGAATGCTAGTCGGATTGTTATTGCCCATCGCCTTAGCACGATTATGGATTGTGACCGAATTTTAGTGCTAGAGAAGGGTAATATTGTCGAAGAGGGTACTTATGGGGAACTGATGGAAAAGAAAGATTATTTTTATCGTTATGCGAGACGACAATTACTGTGATAAAGGACACGATAATAAAGAATAATATTTGCTTATTCATGGACTTAACTAAAACACAAGATACACATAAAAAAGTTCGACTCAAGAGATAATGAAAACTATTATCTTGCGGATCGAACTTTTTATAGTTTCTGGCCATAGTGTGTATTTTTAATGAAGTTGAGACGATTATGCTTTGCTTATTTATATAAGTTGTATAGATAAAACATTTTAAGAAATAAATAATTTAGAATATTTGAAGAAATCAATAAATTTTTATTGACAAGAAAAGATGAAAATGTTATTTTATAATTGAACAGTGTTTAAATATAGAACGGCGTTTAAGAGGTGAGGGCAATGACTATAGAAAACAGAAGAATACAAGAAAAAATACAGATGAGAGAACTTATTTTAGAAGCAGGAAAGGAGATCGTAATTGAGGAGGGATTTGAAGGAGTATCGATTAGGAAAATAGCAAAGAAGATTCAATATTCACCTTCTCTTATATATCATTATTTTAAAAACAAGGAAGAAATATTAAATCAATTGATGGGAAACGGTTATCAAAAAATAGTGGAAGCACTTTTTTCGACAAATTTAAAGAGTCAAATTCCCAAAGACAAGTTAATGGAAATGACAAAAAATTATATTGACGTAGCCTTACGTATGCCGGAAGAATTTTTATCAGCCCAATTGAACCAATCGGAAGATTCACTAAAACACACATCTTCACTTTTTAAAGGAGCTGCTAAAAAAAAACCAGCA